>NZ_SDLS01000050.1:0-41879 GCF_004522315.1 Amycolatopsis sp. CFH S0740
CCAACTTCTGCCGACGAATTTCTGACGCAGGACACTAGCTCGGCAGCGCTGCCAGCCGTCGCGGGATCCAGGATGCGACTTTCGCCGGAAGCGCAGGCGGTTTCCCGTCCCTATACTGCGATCCTCCGTGCACTGGGAGGGAACCGGAATGAAAAGACTGCTCGTGTCCGTGCTGACCGCGTTGTCGCTGGTCGCCGTCGCTGCACCGGCTTCGGCGGCGTCGGCGCCGCCGAAGGTCACCTCGGGGCCGTGCCAGTACACCTCGACTCCGGACGATCCCGCGGTGCGCCCGGTTTCTCTGCCGCGCGACCCGAAGCACACGCCGGACCACGGCAGTGTCGACGTTGCCGTGTTCTCCAACCAGGGCCTGCTCTCGCTGCGGCTCGACCGCGCGCAGGCACCGTGCACCGTGCAGAGCTTCCTGCACCTGGCCGCCCACGGCTTCTACAACCAGACGACCTGCCACCGGCTCACCGCGTACCCGACGCTGAAGGTCCTGCAGTGCGGCGACCCGTCCGGCACCGGCGAGGGCGGCCCGGGCTACAAGTTCCGCGACGAACTCCCGACGACGCTCCCGCCCGCCCCGTCCGACCCGACCGGCAAGCGCCGCACGTACGCGCGCGGCCTGCTGGCCATGGCGAACGCCGGCCCGGACACGAACGGATCGCAGTTCTTCGTGGTGTACGGGGATTCCAGCCTGCTGCCGAACTACACGGTCTTCGGCACGGTCGGCTCGGCCGGTTTGCGCACCCTGGACCGCGTCGCGGCGGGCGGCATCCAGCCGGACGCGGACACCCCGCCGGGGAAGACGCCGGTGGACGGGAAACCGGTGCGGAAGACGGACCTGGAGCTGGTTCTGCCGTTGTGCCTGTTCTGCGGCCGCTGACGCCGGGCCTGGCCGTCGCGGCGGTCGCCCGGCGGCCGCAACCCTGCGTCTGAACGCTCGACGCGGACCGCTGCCCGGCATTGCCCGCGGGCGATGCCGTAGACCGGGTCCATGCCGTCGAATACCGCTGGCTGGACGCTCTCTGTGCGGTGAAAGCGTTCGCCTATCGGCTTCTTGCGGCCAGGTTTCGGCCGTTCGGCGAGCCCCTCTCGAGCGGCTGCGTCGTCACGGATCCGCTCGGGCCGCCTAATTCGTGGGCGATCGCCTGCAACGCGCGACCGCGACCCTGACTGGCCCACGCCACCCACGTCGAACTGGACCACCCAGCTAGGCCAATCCCCATTAGCGTGGGCGGCATGACGAAGCGAATCGCGCTCGCCACCGGCGAGTTGTATCGAGCGATGTCCCAGCTGCAAGGCGAGGTGAAGAAGGCCAGCGCGAACGCGGGGCTCGACGTGAAGCTCATCGAGCTCGTCAAGATGCGCGCGTCACAGATCAACGGATGCGCCTACTGCCTCGACATGCACGCGGCGGAGGCAGTCGCGGCTGGGGAATCGCCGCGGCGGCTTTACGTGCTCGAGGGGTGGCGCGAGACCGACCTGTTCACCGAGCAGGAACGCGCCGCGCTCGCGTACACCGAGGCGATGACCCGGATCTCGGACCACAAGGACGTCCCCGAAGACGTCTACGCCGAGGCTGTCCGCGTCTTCACCGAGGACCAGCACCGCGCGCTCGCGTGGTGTGTCGTCGCTATCAACACTTGGAACCGGCTCATGGTCGCGAGCCATGCTGAGTTGCCGGAGCGTGCGGAGTGAGTGCCGAGGAGTTGCGGGCGCTGCATGTGCCCGGGAAGCCGTTGATTCTGCCGAACGCCTGGGACGCGGATACCGCGAAAGCGGTGGAAGCCGCGGGATTCCCGGTGGTGGCAACGAGTTCCGCGGCGGTCGCGGCGGCGCTCGGGCAGGCGGACCACGAAGGCGCGTCGGCGGACGAGATGCTCGCGGCGGCCAAGCGGATCGTGGATGCGGTGTCCGTGCCGGTGACGGTGGACGCCGAGGCCGGTTATGACTTGAGCCCGGCGGATCTCGCGGCCCGGTTGAAGGAAATCGGTGCGGTCGGCTGCAATATCGAGGACACCGACCACGGCAAGGGCGCGTTGCGACCGGCGGCCGAGCAAGCGGGACGGATTGCCGAGCTGCGTCGGACGGCTGGCGACGGGCTGGTGGTCAACGCGCGAGTGGATTCGTTCCTCGGTGCACCGGACGAGCAGGCGGTGCTCGACGATGCCGTGGCTCGCGGGCGCGCGTATCTCGAGGCGGGGGCCGACTGTGTGTACCCGATTCTCGTGCGTTCGCCGGAAGTGCTGGCCGAATTCGTCCGGCAGGTGGGCGGTCCGGTCAACGCTTCGGCGCTTCCCGGCGGTCCGGGGCTGGCCGGGCTTGCCGAACTGGGGGTAGCCCGGATTTCGCTGGGGGCCGGGTTGTGGCGGTATCTCCGCCGGGTGCTGGAAGGCACGCTCGACGGGATGGCGCAGGGGAAGCTGCCGTATTGAAAAAACCGCTGGGCGCCGCGGCGAAAGCGGCACCCAGCGGTTTCAGCGGGACGAAAACTCAGTGCTGCACGGCCTTTTCCGCGCCGGCACCGGTCAGTGCCCGTACTTCCATTTCGGCGAACTTCGCCTTGTCGTTTTCCTTCGACAGGATCGTGCCGAGCCAGCCGAGGATGAACGCGATCGGGATCGAGATCAGGCCCGGGTTGTCGAGCGGGAACCAGTGGAAGTCCACGCCCTGCAGCATCGACGCGCTCTTGCCCGTCTTCGGGTCGACCGGCTTCCCGGAAACGGCGGGCGAGAACACGATGAGCACGATCGTCACGATCAGCCCGCCGTAAATGCTCCACAGCGCGCCCTGGGTGTTGAACCGTTTCCAGAACAGCGAGTACAGAATCGTCGGCAGGTTCGCCGAAGCCGCCACCGCGAACGCCAGCGCCACCAGGAACGCGACGTTCTGCCCGTTCGCCAGAATGCCGCCGAGAATCGCGACGATGCCGATCACCACGGCGGTGATCCGCGCGACGCGGACTTCCGAGCCGGTGTTCGCCTTGCCCTTCTTCAGCACGTTCGCGTAGACGTCGTGCGCGAACGAGGCGGACGCGGTGATCGTCAATCCGGCGACCACGGCGAGGATCGTGGCGAACGCGATCGCCGAGATCAGCCCGAGCAGGATCGGGCCGCCGAGGTTCAGCGCCAGCAACGGAGCCGCGGAGTTGACGCCGCCCGGGGCCTTCTTGATCGCGTCCGGTCCGACCAGCGCGCCCGCGCCGTAGCCGAGCACCAGGGTGAACAGGTAGAACACGCCGATCAGCACGATCGCCCACACCACCGAACGACGCGCCTCGCGCGCGGTCGGCACCGTGTAGAAGCGCATCAGCACGTGCGGCAGGCCCGCGGTGCCCAGCACCAGCGCGATGCCGAGGGAGAAGAAGTCCAGCTTCGTCGTGCCGTTCTTGCCGTACTGCTTGCCCGGCCCGAGCAGCGCTTCGCCGGCCTCGCCCGCCTTGTCGACCGCGCCCTGCAGCAGCGAGGAGAAGTTGAAGCCGTACTTGCCGAGCACCCACAGCGTCATCGCCAGCGCGCCGACGATCAGCAGCGCCGCCTTGATGATCTGCACCCAGGTGGTGCCCTTCATGCCGCCGATCAGGACGTAGGCGATCATGATCACGCCGACCACCGCGATCACCAGCGCCTGCGCGGCCTTGCCGTCGATGCCCAGCAGCAGCGCGACCAGTCCGCCCGCGCCCGCCATCTGCGCCAGCAGGTAGAAGAACGACACCACGAGCGTCGAAATCGCCGCTGCCGCGCGCACCGGACGCTGTTTCATCCGGAACGCCAGCACGTCGCCCATGGTGAACTTGCCGGTGTTGCGCAGCAGTTCCGCCACCAGCAGCAGTGCGACCAGCCACGCCACCAGGAAGCCGATCGAGTACAGGAACCCGTCGTAGCCGTACACCGCGATGGCGCCGGCGATGCCGAGGAACGACGCCGCCGACAGGTAGTCGCCGGAGATCGCGATGCCGTTCTGCGGGCCGGTGAACGCACGGCCTGCCGCGTAGTAGTCCGACGCGGTCTTCGTGTTGCGGCTCGCGCGGAACACGATCACCAGGGTGATGACCACGAACAGCGCGAAGATCGTGATGTTGAGCGTTGGGTTGCTGCCCTCGACGCTCGCCGCGAGAGTCTTCACGCCTCCTCCTTCGCCGGGTTCTCGATGTCGTCCTTGATCCGCTCGGCGAGCGGGTCGAGGTTCTTGTTGGCGTAGCGCACGTACAGCCACGTGATGAGGAACGTGGACACGAACTGCAGGAGCCCGAAGAGGAGGCCGACGGTGAAGTTGCCCGTGATCTTCGTGCTCATGAAGCCGTGCGCGTAGTCGGCGAGCAGGACGTAGAGCAGGTACCAGGCGAGGAACAGTCCGGCCATCGGGAACACGAACCGGCGGAGCCTGCCGCGGAGTTGGCGGAACTCGGCGCTGTCGTGCACCTGCTCCCAGGTCGAGTCCGGCGGGGCGCCGGACGGGTCGCCTGCGCTCATGGGATCTCCCTTGTGCGACGCTGCGGATGTGGTCCGCGACACAGTAGGGAGGACTCCGGGCCAGGGAAACCGTCAGCGGCTCAAACGCCTCGCCGCACGACGAACGGTTGACGAACGGTCACCGGGCGCGGACGAAGGGCGCTCGTCGAGGTGCAGCCGCAGCATCGCGGCCCCGGCCCAGGACGGTGGGCGCCCGCGCAGTGACACCGTGATCATCACGCCGAACGCGAGCGGTACCGACCAGGGTGCCGGTTGCGAGACCAAGATCGCCACCCAACCTTGCATCGAGGGTCCGGCCAGCGCGAACAGGATCGACCCCGACGAAGCCGCCAGACCCGTCAGCACTCCGGCGATCGCGCCCGCGGCGGTGAGTCGCTGCCACCAGATGCCGAGCACGAGCAGCGGGCAGAACGTCGACGCGGCGACGGTGAACCCCCACGTCACCAGCACCCCGGCGTCGAGCCGCGCGGACGGCAGCGCGAGCAGCACCATCGCGATCGCGGCGAACACGACCGTCACGCGAAGACGGCGCAGACCGCCGGGCATCAGGTCGTAGGCGAGCGCGCCGGACATCACCAGCAGCAATCCCAGCGACGTCGCCAGAAACGCCGCGAACGCGCCCGCGGTGAGCAACGCGGTGAACAACTGCCCGGCCCAGCTGTGGTCGACCTGCGACGGAAGCGCGACGACCACCGTGTCGGTGTTGCCGGACAGATACAGCTGCGGCACGAGAACCCGGCCGAGGACGCCGTAAATGCCGGGGAAAAGGTAGAAAACTCCTAGCAGTGCCACGGTAATCGCAGCGGTGCGGCGTGCGGCGCGGCCGTCCGGGCTGGTGTGGAAGCGCATCAGGACGTGGGGGAGGCCCATCGTGCCGAGGACGGTCGCGATGAGGACCGCCCAGGTGCCGAGCAGCGGGTAGCCCTTGTCGATTTCCAGCAGCGGACGCTGCCAGTCCGGCCCGCCGAGCGCGACTTCTCCGCTGACGCCGGGGACCTGTGCACCGGCGGCGAAGGTGAGCTGTTCTCCCTTGCGCACCACCAGTTGTCCGGGCGGCAACGTACCGCGGTCCTCGATCGCGGTGGGTTCGCGGAAGGTGAGGGTGACGTCGTGGTCGAACTGCACCGGGGTGGCGTGCGAAAAGCGGGTGAACTCGACCGGCGTGAGGCTCGCGTCGCGGGTTTCGGCGCCGACCTGGAGCACCAGCCACAGCGCGGGGACGAGGAATAGCAGGAGTTTCAGGAAGAACTGGAACGCCTGGACGTACGTCGCCGCACGCATCCCGCCGAGCGCGAGCGTGACGCTGACCGCGGTGCCCGCGATGACGACGCCGACCCAGTACGGAGTCCCGCCGACCGCGGTGAGCACCAGCCCGGCGGTGCGGAATTGCGGGACTACGTAGATGGTTCCGATCACCAGCACGACCACCGCGGCCAGCCGGCGCAGCGCCGGAGAGGCGAGGCGCGCTTCGGCGAAGTCGGGGACGGTGAGTGCGCCGGATCTGCGCATCGGCGCGGCGACGAGGACCAGCATCGCCACGTATCCCGCGGTGAAGCCGACCGGGTACCAGAGCGCGCCGACGCCGTCCTTCACCATCAGCCCGGCGACGCCGAGGAATGAGGCCGCGGAGAGGTATTCGCCGGAGACCGCGGCGGAGTTGACGAAGGGCGAGATCCGCCGGGACGCCACCAGGAAGTCGGAGGTGGTGCGCATGGCGGCGACCCCGCGCACGCCGATGAGCAGCGTGACGAGGACGACCGGGGCTACCGCGAGCGCGATGTCCATCTATCCGCTCCCGCCCGCCTGGCCCGCCCCGGCTATGGCCCCAATGTGGCGTTGGGTGCGTGAGATGCACCGAATGCCACATTGAGGTTTTCTCCGTAGCGCGGTGCGCGGTGGCTTCGCGGCAGCGGTGCTTGTCAGGGTGCTGCGGGCGCCGGCCGACGAGGCGGACCCTCGCCACCGCGCGCCCGGCCGCTGCTGGAGGAGGGAAACTCCTCGCGAGCACGGTGCGTAAAGCTGCCTTCGGTCGACGGGCGCGGTTGGGCTTGCGCGGATGTCGTGAGGGGGACCCTGAGGGAATCTGATTCCCTCAGGGTGGCCCTCACGGACGTCAACCGGAGCGAGGGAGCAACGCGGCCCGGTCGACGCTGCACATCGCCGTATCGACACCGCACGCCCGCTACTGAGAAAACCCCATTGGGTGCGTGTGATGCACCGAATGCCGCATTGGGTGCGTGCGACGCACCCAATGCCACATTGGGGCGCGGCGGGCACTCGGCTCACTGATCGTCCTCGATCTTCTCCGCGCGGCGCAGCTGCCACCACGAGAGCCCGGCGAGCACCGGGTACGGCAGGACCGCGATCAGCAGCCAGGACAGCGGAATCCCCCACAACCGCACGCTGTCGAGCGACGGGGCGAGCGAGAACAGCACCGGCAAACCCAGCACCAGCACGAACATCCCCACCAGCGCGGGGATCCCGCGCCGCCGCTGGATCCGGTAGAGGACAGCCGCGCGTTCCGCTTCCGGCGCGCGCAGACGGGGCATCCGCCACCGGCCGCGTTCGAGCCGCCGCGACCGGGCGAGCCTCGTCTGCGGACTGGTGACGGCGACCCGCTTGGTGCGGCTCATCGGACGGCCCGCGCAATCCTCGTGCGCGGCGTCGCTTGCCGCTCACCAGGCACCGGTTGGCGAGCGGTTGCCGGGTGCAGCCGGGTTGTCGTGCGCGGCGTTGCCGGTTCTAACCGGCCTAGCCGCTCACGAGCCCCCAAGCACCACCGCCCCCTCACCGAGCACTCCCGAGTTGTCCGCGCTGCGCCGCCTCCAGCAGCCGGTCCCGGAGATCCCGCGCATGCCGTCGGCTCACCGGCACATCGCCAGCCTCCGTGTGCGCCAGCAATCCGCCCGTCGTGTCGCTTCGCAGTTCCAGCACCGCACTCACCGCGAGCAGGAATCCGCGGTGTACCCGGGTAAACCCAGTCCCTTCCCAATATTCTTCGAGCCGCGAGATCGGCATCCGCACCGGATGGACGCCGCCGCGGGTGTGGAGGCGGACGTAGTCGCCGTTGGCTTCGGCGAACAGCACGTCGTCGCGCCGGACGTACCGCGTGCGGCCTCCGGAATCGACCGGCAGCGCGGCCATCGCGTCCGGCGAGGACTGGCGACGGCCGCTCGGCACCAAGCGCGTCACCTTCGCCAGCGCGGCGGAAAGCCGTTCCGCGCGCACCGGTTTCAGCAGATAGTCGACCGCGCCGATGCCGTACGCGGTCACCGCGTGCCCGTCGTGCGCGGTGACGAACACGATCACCGGCGGTTCGGACAGTTTCGCCAGCAGCGACGCGAGCTCCAGCCCGTCCAAGCCGGGCATGGAAATGTCGAGGAAGACCGCGTCGAAATGGTCTGCCTGCAACAGTTTCAGCGCCTTCAACGCATCGCTCGCGCCGACGACCTCGCCGACCTCCGGCGCCTCGCGCAGCATCCGGCACAGTTCGTCCAACGCCGGCGCGAGATCGTCGACCGCCAGCACCCGCAGCCCGCTCACGGCAGCACCCCCGGCTGGAATCGCGGCACGCGCAGCACGACCCGGGTGCCTTCGCCGACCGCCGTTTCCACGGTCAGCCCGTACCAGGCCCCGTACACCGTGCGCAATCGTCTGTCCACATTGGCCAGTCCGAGCCCGGTGCCGTCGCCGCTGCCCGCGAGGATGGCCGCGGCGCGCTCGGGCTCCATGCCGACCCCGTCGTCCTCGACGCTGATCACGCAGTCGTTCCCTTCCGCCTGTCCGTGCACCTGGACGAGCCCGGTGCCCGACCGCGGCTCGATGCCGTGCCGGATCGCGTTCTCCACGAGGGGTTCGAGTACCAGGTACGGCACCGCCACCGCAAGCACCTCCGGCGCGACCCGCACCTGCACCTTGAGCCGTTCGCCCAGCACCGCGCGCTGCAGCGCGAGATACGTCTCCACCGCGCGGAACTCCTCGGCGACGACGGTGTACTCGCCGTGCCGCGACAGGCTGTAACGGGTGTAGTCGGCGAAATCGAGCATCAGGTCGCGGGCGCGGTCCGGTTCCGATCGGACGAACGAGGCGATCACGGTGAGCGCGTTGTACACGAAATGCGGCGACATCTCCGCGCGCAATGCCCGGAGTTCGGCTTGCGCGGCCTGGTCCGCCGAAGCTTCGAGCCGACCCCGCTCCAAAGACTGCACGACCAAGTCCGTCGCCTGCCGCGTCACCGCGCCGGGCACCTCGCCGACCAGCAGCAACGCGCCCGCCAGTTCGTCGTGGACGTGCAATGGGACCGCCGTCACGCCCCGCGAGGTGATCGGCTCCTCCTGGTGCAGCACGTCGTCCAGGATTTGGGACACCGCGTCGTCGGCTCCGGGGCGGCCGGACCACATCAACGTGCCGGAGAGATCGGAGAGCCCTAGTCCGGCGACGTCGAAAAGCCGTCGCAGACCGTGTACGGCGCGCCGGGCGCGGACTCCGGACAGGCCGTCTTTCAGGTCGTCGGCGACCTTCCGCGCCGCGCCGAGCACGCCGACGGCGTCCGGGCGGGAGCGCCACGGCAGCCGGGCACTCTCGGTCATCGACGGCCTCCCCTCGGGTACCTCGGGAAAAATGTGCAGTCTAGCGAAGCTTGTCCGTTGAGGGTGGTGGTGGGGAAGAAGGTTGGGGCTAGCCCGTAACAAGGCGAAGGGGACTTTCCGTGCGGAAAGTCCCCTTCGGTCGAGCCTGAGATCAGCAGCTCTGCTTGTAGAAGTACTGCGAATTCGCGTCCATATCGTCCTTGGTGATCGAGTGCAGCTGCGCGGTCAGGTTCCGCTCAGTCGGCTTGCCCTCGATCGCGGCCACCGCCTGGTCGACGCCCTTCGTGCCGATCTGCGCCGGGTCCTGGGCGATGAGCGCCTGGTACTCGCCCTTCTTCAGACCGTCCACTTCGGACGGGCTGGCGTCGAAGCCGACCAGGTTGACCTTGCCGATCTTGCCCGCGTTGCGCAGGCCGGTCGCCGCGCCCTCGCCGGTGTTGAGGTTGGTGGCGAAGATGCCGACGAGATCCGGGGTCGAGACCAGCGCCGCGGTGACCTTCGAGGCGGCCTGGTCCGGTTCGTTCTTGGTGAACTGGATGCCGGCCGACTTGAGGTTCGGGTGGTTCTTCAGCTCGTCCTCGAAGCCCTTCGCGCGGGCGGCGGTGGTGGACGTGCCCGCGATAGTGTCCAGGATCAGCACCGAACCCGGCTTGTCGCCGACCAGCTTCGCCATGGTCTGCGCGGCGAGCTTGCCGCCCTCGGCGTTGTCCGACGAAACCGACGACACCGCGACGCTCTTGTCCGCGAGCGAGGTGTCGACCTCGACGATCTTCGCGCCGCGGTTCTTCACCAGCTGGATCGGCGCGAGCATCGCCTGGTCGTCAGTCGGCGCGACGAGCAGCGCGGCGGGCGGGTTGGAGCCCATCGCGTTGACGATCGGAGTCTGCATGGCCGCGTCGAACTTCTGCGGCGCTTGGGTGGTCAGCTCGTAGCCGAGTTTCTTCGCTTCGGCCTGCGCACCGCACTGCATCGAGATGTAGAACGGTTCCGCCTGCACGCCCGGCACCAGCGCCAGCTTCTTGCTGTTCGCGGAGTTGCCGCCGGGCTTGTCCCCGGACCCGCTCTGCCCCACCTGCCCGGAGCCGCACGCGGCCACCAGCATCGCCGCGGACGCGAGAGTCCCCGCGGCGAGGACGGTCTTGCTGAATTTCATCGTAAGCACCTCTTTGTACTCGGGGACCGATTCAGCGGGAGTTGCGCTTGCGGCGGCGGCGCTGGTCGAACCACACCGCCGCGATCAGGACCGCGCCGATCGCGATGTACTGCCAGTAGTCCTGCACGTGCGTGATGTTCAAGCCCTTGTTCAGCACCGCCGGGATGAACACTCCGATCACCGTGCCGAGCATCGAGCCGACGCCGCCGAAGAGGCTGGTGCCGCCCATCACCGTCGCGGAGATGGCGTTCAGGTTGTCGTTGGTGTGCGCCGAGATCGTGGTCGAGTTCTGGTACGCCAGCGACATGAAACCCGCGATTCCGGCCAGGAAACCGGTCAGCAGGTACACCTTCAGCAGATGCGCGGTCACGCCGATGCCCGCCCGCCGCGCCGCCTCGGCGTTCGAACCGACCGCGAAGGTGTAGCGGCCGAACCGCGTGGTGTGCAGCAGCCACGCGCCGATCAGCGTGATCACCACGGCCACCAGCACGAGGTTCGGGATCCCGCCGAACGACGTGCCGTAACCGAGGGTCTGGTTCAGTTCGGTGGGCACGCCGCGCACGTCCGACCCGTTGTTGAGCAGGAGCGACACGCCGAGCGCGGCGCCCATGGTGCCGAGCGTGACGATCAGCGGCGGGATGCCCGCCACCGCGATGAGGAATCCGTTGATCAGGCCCCAGGCCGTGCCCGCGAGCACCGCCGCGACGAGCCCGACGGTGATGACGCCCCAGCCGGCGTGCGTGGCGTTGCCGCCGCTGAGCGCCTCGATGGTCTTGCCCGCGACCATCCCGGCGAAGATCAGCACCGACCCGACGGACAGGTCGATGCCGGAGGTGACGATCACGAACGTCATGCCGACCGAAAGCACCAGCAGCACGGACGTTTCGATCAGCAGCGTCTGGAAGGTGAACAGGCTCGCGAACTCCGCGGGCGCGATGGCGGTGAAGACCGCGATCAGCGCGATCAGCACCAGCGCGATCCAGAACGTGTTGGCCCCGACGAGCCGTTTTCCCAGCGGCGGCTTGACGAACTCGCCGTCCACCGTGGTCTGGATGTCCTTCGTGGGAGCGCTCATGCCGCGTCCTCCTGCACGAGAGCCCCGGTCATCGCCGCGACCAGGTCCTCGAGTTTCGTGTCCGCACCGGCGAACCGGGCGACGCGCCTGCCCTGCAGCAGCACCTCGATCCGGTCCGAGACCGACAGCACCTCGGGCATGTTGTGGCTGATCAGCACCACCGCGATGCCCTTGTCCCGGACTTTCCTGATCACGTCCAGCACGCGTTCGCGCTGCCGCACGCCCAGCGCAGCGGTCGGTTCGTCCATGAACACGACCTTCGACGCCCAGGCCACCGACCGGGCCACCGCGACGCTTTGCCGCTGCCCGCCGGACAACGAGCCGATCGACACCTCGGTGCTCTGCAGCTTGACGCCGAGCTTCTCGAACTCGACGACCGCCTGGCGGCGCATCTCCGCCTTGTCCAGCATGCCGAGCTTGCCGAGGATGCCCTTGCGCGGGATTTCCCGGCCCAGGAACAGGTTCGCCGCCGGGTCCAGTTCCGGCGCGACGGCGAGATCCTGGTACACCGTCTCGATCCCGGCCCGGCGCGCGGCCACCGGCGAGTCGAGATGGACCTCTTTCCCGTCGAGCAAGATCCGGCCCGACGTCGGCTGTTCGGCTCCGGACAGGCACTTCACGAGCGTGGACTTGCCCGCGCCGTTGTCGCCGATCAATGCGGTCACCTCACCCGCACGCGCCTGGAAAGACGCGCCGCGCAAAGCTTCCACCGATCCGTAGTGCTTGGTCAGGTCCACCGCGTCGAGCAGGATCTCGCTCATCGGCGCTAACTCCTTTCCGGGGCGGGCGGACGGCAGCGGATGACAGTGAGCGAGCCGGACAGCTCGGTCTGGCCCGCGGCGAACGGCACCGCGTAGGTGTCGCCCTTGGTCATCGGGAACTCGCCGCCGTGCTCGGTGCGCAGGGTGCCTTCGCCGTCGAGCGCGACGAGCACGCTGAACGACGGGTCGAGCGAGAACGCGTTGCCGGACAACTGAATGCGGTCGGCGCGGAAGAACTCCGCCGAGCCCTGCGCGAGCAAGTCCACTGTGGTCGCTTCGTCGCCGGAGGTGTGCTTCACGATCGTCTTGAGCCGGTCGTCGTCCCAGCCCGAGGTGTCGAGCGTTTCGATCGCGGTGTCGAAACCGATCCCGAGGTGGCCCTTTTCCGGCGAGGCAAGGAAATCACGCCACTCCAGGGTCAGTGAGAAGTCCGTCGGCTGCTGCAACTCGACCACGAAGACGCCTTCGCCGATCGCGTGCGGCAGCCCGGCCGGGATGTAGACCGTGTCGCCTGCTTGCACCGGGATGCTGTTGAGCGCGCCCAGCATGCTCGGCGCGTCCTGTTCGCGGGTCCATTCGGCGACGGTTTCCTTGCTCAGCGTCTCCCGGAAACCCGGGTAGACGCGCGGGTCGTCGCCGTAGGTGCCGACCACGATCCACGCCTCGGTCTTGCCGAAGTGCGAGTCGAAGTGCTTGCGGGCAAACGAATCCGACGGGTGGAAGTGCACCGGAAGCCGCTGTCCGGCGTCGAGCAGCTTGACCAGCAGGCCGGTCGAATCGCCGAGCTTGGCGACGTGCGCCGCGCCCAGCCACGCGTCCGGGTCGGCGCCGACCGCGTCGCGCAGCCAGATCCCGCTGGGCAGCTTGGTGAGACCGTTGGTCTCCTGGCCGAACATGGTGGTGACGGAACCGACCCAGTCCTCCGGCCCGAACTTCGAGTCGGTGCCGGTGGCGCCGCGCAGGGCGGCGATGGCGTCGCCGCCCCGGTAGAACTGCGGCGGCTGGTTGGCCGGGAGCGCGACCGGCTCGAGGTGCTGGGTCACAGGGCGGCCTCACCGGAACCGCGGGCGACTAGGTGCACGGGCAGAACTACCTTTCTCGGGGCGGACTGATCGCCCTGGATGCGGGCGAACAGCAGCTCGGCCGCTGCGTGCCCGAGGGCGCTGACGTCGTGGGCGATCACGGTGACCGGCGGGTCGAGCAGGTCCGCCAGTTCGAAATCGTCGAAGCTCACCAGCGCGGGCCGGTGCTCGGCGTGCGCGAGCGCGCGCAGCAGGTGCACCGCGACCCGGTTGTTGCCCGCGATCACGGCGGTGGCCGGGTTCGGCCCGCCGGCCAGCTTGCGCACCGCGGTGCCGACGGTTTCCGGCGTCGGCGTCTGCATCGCCACGAGGCTCTCGTCGTAGGAGATCCCGTTGCGCACACAGCCTTCCCGGAAGCCGCGCAGCCGCTCGGCGGCGGTGAAGATGTCCGGGCTGTCGCCGAGGAACGCGATGCGCCGGTGGCCGTGCCGCACGAGATGGCTGACCGCCTCGATGGTGCCGCCGAGGTTGTCCACGAGCACGGTGTCGGCCACGATGTCGCCGGCCGGGCGGTCGAGGAACACCACCGGCGTGCCCGCGCGCATTTCCGGCACGAGATAGCCGTGCTGCAGCCCGGCGGGCACGATCAGCAGCCCGTCCACGCGCCGCGCGCAGAACTCCAGCGACAGCTCGCGCTCGCGGTCGGAATTCTCGCCGGACGACCCGGTCAGCACGTGTCTGCCGAAGGACGTCGCGATCCGTTCCACCGCGCGGTTCAGCTCGGAGTAGAAGGGGTTGCCGACGTCCTCGACGACCAGGCCGATGGTGCCGGTGGTCGAGCCGCGGCGCAGGTTGCGGGCGCCGAGGTTCCGGCGGAACCCCAGCTGTTCGATCGCGGCCACCACGCGTTCGGCGGTGTCCGGATGCACCGCGGGCTCGTCGTTGACGACCCGCGACACCGTTTTGATGCTGACGCCGGCCAGCCGCGCCACATCGCTCATCGTGGCCCGCCTGCTGGCGGGGCGGGGAAGCCCGTCCGCGTCCCGGCCCGAGTGAGACAACGTTGTCATAATGCGGGGGATTGGACACCATCCGGCCGCTTCGTGTCAATGGCCGCCGACCGGCTGTGCCCTGGGCGACGAATCCGCTGGTGCGGATGGTGGACATCGTTGTCTCGAATCGGACAGGCTCTCACCGCGGTCTTGACGATCCGGTGAGCCATTGCCGAAGGTAGCCCGCATCGACGGTGCGCGACAAGGTTGTCATCGATGCCTCGAGGTCGGTGACGGCGGGTTCGCGCCGGACAACTGGAGAGGCGATGGCGATGGCGCGAGCGCGCTGGAGAGCCGGACTGATCTTCCTGACTTCCGCGGTCGTGGCGACTGGGGCCTCCTTGGCCCCCGCTGCCCCCGCAATGGCCGACACCGAGGCGAACGCCGCGAAGACCGCTGACCTGGCGAAGTGGGTGAACCCGTTCGTCGGCACCCGGCCCGGCGGCGCGGACCACGGGACCGGGGGCGGCGCGGGCAACACCTTCCCCGGCGCGGTCGCGCCGTTCGGCATGGTGCAGTGGAGCCCGGACACGAAGAAATCCCAGCCGGGCGGCTATTTCTACGACGACAACACGATCACCGGCTTCAGCCTCACGCACCTTTCCGGCGCGGGCTGCACCACGTATCAGGACCTGCCGTTCATGCCGTACGTCGGCGAGATCAGCACGTCGCCCGCGACCGATCCGGGCCACTACACCTCGACCTTCGACCACAAGAACGAGCACGCGACGGCCGGCGCGTACGACGTCGCCCTCGACAACGGGGCGAAGGTCGAACTGAGCGCGACCCAGCGCACCGGTTCCGGCCGCTTCACCTACCCGGCGGGCGCGGCGTCGACGTTGCTGGTCAACACTTCCGGCTCAGTCAACGGCACCGACGACGCGTCGATCAGCATCGGCAAGGACACCATCAGCGGCTGGGCGACCAGCGGCCGGTTCTGCGGCGCGAAGAACTCCTACCGGGTCTACTTCTCGGCGAAGTTCGACACCCCGTTCGAGGCGAGCGGGACGTGGAAGAACGGCGCGGTGACGCCGGGCAAGACCGCGGAGACCGGCGGCGCCAGGGCGAAGGTCGCCCAGCCCAACGGCATCGGTTCCTCGATGGCGCGCCCGGCGAAGGCCAAGCCACAGGACACCACGGTCAGCGGACCGGGCAGCGGCGGGTACGTGACCTTCCCGAACCTCAACGGCGCGCAGGTCAACGTCCAGGTCGGACTGTCCTTTGTGTCCGTAGACGGGGCGAAGGCGAACCTGAAGGCGGAGAACAACGGCAAGAAGTCGTTCGACCAGGTGGCCGCGTCCGCGCGGCAGGCGTGGAACGACCAGCTCGGCAAGATCCAGGTCAGCGGCGGCAGCGACGCCGACACCACGACGTTCTACACCTCGCTGTACCACTCGCTGATCCAGCCGAACGTGTTCTCCGATGTGGACGGTCGCTACCCGGGCTTCGACGGCCGGATCCACCAGGCCGACCGCGGCCACGCGATGTACACCAACATCTCCGGCTGGGACATCTACCGTTCCGAAGTCCCGCTGCTGGCCACGATCGCGCCGAAGCAGACCTCGGACCTCGTGCGCTCGATGATGGCCTTCGCCGAACAAGGCGGTTCGTGGGACCGCTGGACGGTGGCGAACGACTACACCGGCGTGATGAACGGGGATCCGTACCACATCATCGTTTCCAGCGCCTACGCGTTCGGCGCGCGCGACTTCGACGCGCAGAAAGCGTTGCTGCTCATGATCAAGGGCGCGACGCAGCCGACGCAGGGCTACACCGAACGGCCGGGTCTGCAGGACTACCAGCGGCTCGGCTACGTGCCCGGCGCGGCGGCGGACACCCTGGAGTACACGAGCGCGGACTTCGCCATCGCCCAGTTCGCGAAGCGGCTCGGCGACAGCGCCACGTACACCACGTTCATGAAGCGCGCGCAGTACTGGCAGAACCTCTACAACCCGGGCAGCGGACACTTGCAGCCGCGCAACGCGGACGGCTCGTTCTCGGGGAACTACGACCCGGCTAGTTCGCAGGGCTGGGTCGAAGGCAACGGCGCGCAGTACGACTGGATGGTTCCGTACGACCTCGCCGGTCTCGTGACGGCGTTCGGCGGCACCACCGCCACGCAGTCGCGTTTGGACACTTTCTTCACGAAGCTGAACGCCGGAACCCATGAGCCGTACGCGTTCCTGGGCAACGAGCCGAACTCGAACGCACCGTACGTGTACTCGTTCGCCGGTGCTCCGGCGAAGACGCAGAACATCGTGCGCCGGGCGATGGACGAGCTGTACAACCCGCGTCCGGAAGGCTTGATCGGCAACGACGACCTCGGGCAGATGTCGTCCTGGTACGTCTGGTCCGCGCTCGGCGTCTACCCGGAGATCCCGGGCCGCGCCGAAACCGTGCTGACCACGCCGCGTTTCGCGCACGCCGAGGTGACCACCGGAGCGGGCAAGAAGATCACCGTCAACGCTCCCGGCACCGGCGAGTACACCAGCGGCCTGAAGGTGAACGGCGGCACGGCTACCAAGGCGTGGCTGTCGGAGGGGCTGATCTCGCAGGGCGGCAAGCTGGACTTCACTCGCTCGACGACGGCGACCGCGTGGGGTTCCGCTCCGGCTGACGCACCGCCGTCGTTCCGCGAACAGGAAAAGCCGAGCCTGTCCTTTGTGGACCCGGCGCGCGCGGTGGTGCCCGCTGGCACGACCTCGACCGCTTCGGTGGGCGTGCAGGATCTGTCCGGCGCCGCGAGGACCTGGACCTACTCCGCGGGCAGCGCGGACGGCATCACGCTGACCCCCGCGACCGGTTCCGTCCAGGTTCCCGCAGCGGGCAAGGGCCACGCCGACGTGACGGTGAGCGTTCCGGCGGGCACCTCCGACGGTCCGCGCCGGATCCCGGTCACGTTCTCCTCGCCGGGTCTCGCGGACGTCCAGGCGGTGCTGACGGTCCTGGTGGCGAAGCCGAACAGCTGGCTGGCCACGGTGAACAACACCGGTCTGTCGCCGGACTCCAACTCGGCGGCCGGGAACTTCGACGGCGGCGGCTGGAGCTATTCCGCGGACGCACTGGCCAAGGCCGGCGCCAAGCCAGGCAGCACGGTCTCGAGCGACGGGCTGAACTTCACCTGGCCGTCGTTCCCGGTCGGCGACCCGGACAACGTCGTGGCCTCGGGGCAGACGATCAACCTGTCCGGTTCGGGACGGCTCGCGCTGCTCGGCTCCGCCAGCAACGGCAACGCCCAAGGCACGCTCACCGTCACCTACACCGACGGCAGCAAATCCACCGCCACCATCGGGTTCTCCGACTGGACGCTCGGCGGCGGCGGAGCGCAGCCGGCGTTCGGCAACCGGATCGTCCTGTCCACGCCGTACCGCAATTCCGCGGGCGGCGACCCGCAGCAGATCCGCACGATGGTGTTCGCCACCGCGCCGATCATGCTGGACGCGGGCAAAACCGTCGCGAGCGTGACGCTGCCGAGCGGCGTCAGCGGCGGCTCCCTGCACGTGTTCGCCATCGCCGCGGGCTGACCTTCCGTGAGGGGAACCCTGAGGGAATCAGATTCCCTCAGGGTTCCCCTCACGTACTTTTCCCAGAGGAGTCTCATGAGGAGCAGAGTTGTGNTCCCAGAGGAGTCTCATGAGGAGCAGAGTTGTGGCGGGTGCGATGGCGCTCGCTGTGGTCGCGGCCGCGCTGACGCCGGTCGCGGCACAGGCGCGTCCGGCCGACCCGCTGGACGCGGTGAACACGTTCATCGGCACCCAAGACGAGGGCAACACCTTCCCGGGCGCGTCCGCGCCGTTCGGCATGGTCCAGTCCAGCCCGATCACCACGCACTACGCCGGATACCTCTACACCGACACCGCGATCCGCGGCTTCGGGCACTTCTTCCTGTCCGGCGCGGGTTGCTGGGAACAGGGAGGCCTGGTGTCCATGCTGCCCACCACCGGCGACATCGGCCCGGGCGCGGCGTTCGACACCAGCAAGCCGGCGACCTTCGACCAAGCCAAGTACGCCGCGCCGTACACGCACGAAGGCGAAGTCGGCAAACCCGGCTATTACAAGGTGCATCTCACCGGCTACGGCGGCATCGACGTCGAAACCACCGCCAGTACCCGCAGCGGCGTCGAACGGTATTCCTTCGACAAATCCGGCCCGGCCAACGTTTTCGTGAATGTCGGGCAGGCGAACGCGAAGGAACCGGTCAGCGGCAGCAGCGTCCGGATCGTCGACGATCACACCATCGCGGGCACCGTCGAATCGCAAGCTTTCTGCGGAGGCAAGCCCTACACCACTTACTTCACCACGAAATTCGACCAGCCGTTCTCCTCGTACGGCACGTGGTCGCCGGACGGCGGTACGCCCGGCAGTCGCTCGGCACAAGGCGGCGCGGGCCTGCGCGGCGCGTGGCTGACCTTCCCCAAGGGCGGCCAAGTCACTGCCACCACGTCGATTTCCCAAGTGGACGCTCGCGGTGCGGACACGAACCTCGCCGCCTCGCGCGTCCGTCCGTTCGACGCCGTGAAGAAGGACGTCCAGCGAGACTGGCGACGTGAACTGTCCAGTGTGGACATCACCGGCGGCACCCCGGACGACCGCACGGTCTTCTACACCTCGCTCTACCACGCCTTCCTGCAACCGCTGACCGCGAACGACGCCGACGGCCGGTACTACGGCTTCGACAAGAAGATCCACCGCGCGATCGGCTGGACGTACTACGACTTCTTCTCCCTCTGGGACACCTACCGCTCGCAGAACCAGTTGCTGGCGCTGCTGAAACCGGACCGTGCCCGCGACATCGCGAAGAGCATCCTCGCCATCCACGACCAAGGCGGCTGGCTCCCGCGCTGGGCGTACGCGAGCCAGGAAACGAACACGATGACCGGCGACCCGGTCACGCCGTTCCTGGTCGACCTGTGGCGGTTCGGCGCGCTGAGCGGCGAAGAAATGCACGCCTACCAAGCACTGCTGCAGAATTCGACCGAGATCCCGCCCGCGTCGTCGCCGTTCCAAGGCCGTTCCGGCAACGCGAGCTACCAGGCCGACGGATTCGTCCAATACGACCCGAATTTCCCGAAAAAGGGCCAGGACACCGATCCGGCACACGGCGCGTCCGCGACGCTGGAATACGCCCTCGCCGACTGCTCCCTCTCGGTGATGGCCTCCGCGCTCGGCCGCAAGCAAGACGCGAAGCAACTCGCCGCCAAGGGCCGGACGTACGCGACGCTGTGGGATCCGTCGGTGACCGACCGCGGCTTCACCGGCTACTTCCGCCCGAAGGTCACCGGCGGCAGCTGGTACACCCCGGCTGACGGCCCGTACAGCCCGCAGGGCCAGGACGGCTTCCACGAGGGCACGGCCTGGCAGTACCAGTGGCTGGTGCAGCAGGACGTGCCCGGACTGGTCGCGAAGATGGGCGGCGCGGCCAACGCGGGCAAGCGGCTCGACGACTTCTTCGCCTACGACGACCTGGTGAAGGACCCGGCGAAGACCGCGCACGAGAAGTGGGTCGTCGGTCCGTACGACTACTACAAGCAGTTCCGCTACAACCCCAACAACGAGCCCGATCTGCACTCGCCGTGGATGTACACGCTCACCGGACAGCCGTGGAAGACCTCCGCGGTGGTGCGGGCCGCGCACACCTTGTTCACGAACGCTCCCAACGGAGTCACCGGCAACGACGACCTCGGCACCATGTCCGCCTGGTACGTCTTCAGCGCGCTCGGCCTCTACCCGGCCGTTCCGGGCACCGGCAACTTCGTGCTGAACGCGCCGCGGTTCGCCAAGTCTGTAGTGCACCTGCCGAACGGCCGCGACTTCACCATCAACGCGCGCGGCGCGAACGGGGCGCAATTGCAGTACGTCTCCGGGTTGCGCGTCAACGGCACGGCGTCGGACAAAACGTTCGTCAGCCTCGAACAACTGCGCCGCGGGTCCACTCTGGACTTCGCGCTGACCGCCGACGCGCCGAAGGCCACGTGGGGAACGTCACCCTCCTCCGCGCCGCCTTCTCCTTGTGCCGGTTAGTGTTCGCACGTGGACGGTAAGTGAAGGCCGCCTCCCGGATCCTGGGATCGGGAGGCGGCCTTTCCCGTTAACCGGGCATTTCCCGCCTGTTTCCGGCTCTCGTCCGGAATTGGTTCGGACCTTTGCCGCGATCGCTCGTGACCAGAGTCACGGGCCCCGGTGTTCCGGTGAGGCCGGTCACGCCTCACACTGGTCTCATACCCGTTCGACAGTGCTGTTGACGCCAGGCGGTTTCCGTCCGCCTTGGACAGTCCGTCGGACGTGTTTTTTGTGTGTGCAGTCAGCACGCACCGGGTGACGCACAGGAGGATGTCGTGTCCAGCAAGGCCGCTCTCGTGTTCCGCGTGGCCGCAGTCGCCGAGGCTCTGTCCTGGCTCGGCTTGCTGATCGGGATGTTTCTCAAGTACGTCGTCGACGCGTCTAACGAGGGCGGCGTGCCCGTCCTCGGCATGGTGCACGGCGTCGTCTTCGCCCTGTACGTGATCGTCTCCCTGTCCGTGGCCAAGCCGCTGGGCTGGCGCGGCAAGACCCTGGTGCTGGCGCTGCTCGCGAGCATTCCGCCGCTGTTCACCTGGCTGTTCGAGAAGTGGGCCCTGCGCAACGGCAAGCTGGACGGCCCGCAGCGGCTGACCCACGGCGGCGTCGGCCTCTTCGTCCGCGCGCAGGAGCCGGTCGGCGTCTGATCTTCCGCTTTTCCCGAAGGGCCCGTGCGAACCGCGCGGGCCCTTCGTGCGTCACGAGGTGAAGTCGCCCGCGGACTTGCGGACCTTGGTGAGCAGGTCGGTCAGCTGCTCCACCTGCCGCTCGGTGAGCCCGGTGAGCCCGAAGTCGATGCCGGTGACCGCGGCGGTGGCGGTTTCCCGCAGCGCGCGCCCCTCGTCGGTGATCTCGACGAGCGTGGTGCGCCGGTCGGTGGGATGCGGCACGCGCTTCACGAGCCCGTCGCGCTCGAGCCGGTCCACTATGTTGGTGACGCTGGTGGGATGCAGCTGGAGCCGTTCGCCCATCACCCGCATCGGCAGCCGCGCGTTGCGGGAGAAGGTGAGCAGCACCAGCGCCTCGTAGCGGGCGAAGGTGAGGCCGTGCGGCTTGAGAGCGCCGTCGACCGCCGACTGGATGATCTGCTGCACCCGCATCACACCGGTGACCGCGGCCATGGTTCCGGCCGGGCCGATCCGGTCTTCCCACAGCTGCGCGGCACGGGCGATCGGATCGAACGGCAGCGGACGGTTCATGGCAACCGAAGCTACCAGCGGGTACCCCGGTCGTGGGGGTCGCCCTGCGAGAACAGCGAAAGGAATCCGGCATGATCGTCGCGTTCAGCGTGAGCCCCTCGGCGGGGGAACCGGACGGCGGAGTGAGCGAGGCCGTCTCGCGCGCGGTGAAGGTGGTGCGCGAATCGGGCCTGCCGAACTCGACCAGCTCGATGTTCACGGAGCTCGAAGGAGACTGGGACTCCGTAATGGCGGTGGTGAAGAAGGCGGTGGAAGCCGCGGGGGAGGGCTCGGCGCGCGTCGGGCTGGTGCTGAAGGCCGACATCCGCCCCGGCTACGACTCCGGCCAGCTCACCGCGAAGGTCGAGCGCGTGGAAGCGCACCTGCGCGAGGACTGAGCTACGGAATCGGCGGCGTGAACGCGACGGTCCAGCGTCCCTTGGCGCTGGTCACCGCGAGCCGGTAGCTGAACTGCTCGCCCGCCCCGGTCTTCCCCTGCACGACGGCCGCGGTCGGCGAGCGCTCGTCCGGCGCGAGCCGCACGGAGATGTCGTGCGCGTTGCCGTCCTTGAGGACGCTGACGTAGTCCTTGGCGAGGTCGCCGCCGCCGGAGCCGGGGACGTCGAAGAGCCCGGCGAGCGCGTCCGCGTCCCGCCCGCTCAGCGCCGCGGTCAGCTCCGTGCGCAGTTCCGGCGGGGACGCCGCGCCGGGCGGGTCCTGGTGCGCGACGGTCGCCGTGATGCTGGCGATCCACGCCACCGCGACCACGACGGCCGCGACCACCGTCACGTTGCGCCGGCTGAGCATCCTGCGGCCTCCTCGTTGTCCTCGCGCAGAGCATGCCTCAGCGGAGTGCGCATGCCAAAAGCGAACCTCGGGGCTGCTGCTGAACTCTCGCGGCGAGGCGTGCCAGGATGGAGGGCGTGACACACCCACGCGGATCTGCAGCGAACTCAGCGGCCATGTCCGCCGCGTTGTCCGGCGCGGTCGACCTGTCCGCGCTCAAAGCCAGGGCGGAGGCGTCCCGGAACCAGCCGCCTTCGGGGGCGGGACAGCCGGGCGGCACGTCCGCGCCTCCGTCGGACACGGTGCTCGAGGTCACCGAGGCGACCTTCCAGTCCGTCGTCGAACTCTCCCTCAACCAGCTCGTGGTCGTCGACCTGTGGGCCGGGTTCTCCGAACAGTGCCAGCAGCTGACCGCGGTGCTGGAGCGGCTGGCCGGCGAGAGCGGCGGCGCCTGGGTGCTCGCGAAGGTCGACGTCGAAGCGAACCCGCGCATCGCGCAGGCGTTCGGCGCGCAGTCGGTCCCGACCGTGGTCGCGATCGCGGGCGGCCAGCCGGTGGACGCCTTCTCCGGCGCGCTGCCGGAGCCGGAGATCCGCAAGTGGCTGAACTCCCTGCTCGACGCGCTGCGCGACCGCCTGCCCGGCATCCGCGCCGCCGAAGAGGCCCGCGGTCCGGTCGAGGAGCCGGAAGACCCGCGCTTCACCGAGGCGGAGGAAGCCTTCGAGCAGGGCGACTACGCCGCCGCGCAGGCCGCGTACGAGCGCATCCTGGACGCCGAACCGGCCAACGAGCTGGCGAAGAACGCACTGGCCCAGGTCAAGTTCACCGC
Organism: Amycolatopsis sp. CFH S0740; assembly: GCF_004522315.1. Taxonomy (NCBI): domain Bacteria; kingdom Bacillati; phylum Actinomycetota; class Actinomycetes; order Pseudonocardiales; family Pseudonocardiaceae; genus Amycolatopsis; species Amycolatopsis sp. CFH S0740. The sequence continues at coordinate 22,978 of NZ_SDLS01000050.1, forward strand.
CCGCGCCGAGGCCGCCGACCCGAGCGCCCGCGAGAAGGCCGAAGCCGACCCGAAGGACATCGACGCCCAGCTCGCGGCCGCCGACCTGGACATCGCGGAACAGGACGTGGAAGGCGCGTTCCGCCGCCTGGTCGACGTCGTCCGCCGCACCGCCGGGGACGACCGCAACCGCGTCCGCGAACACCTGGTCGCCCTGTTCGAACTCTTCGACCCGGCCGACGAGCGCGTCGCGAAGGCCCGCCGCGACCTGGCGAGCGCCCTGTTCTGAGCTGACGAAAAGGGCCGCACCGGAGCGTTCCGGTGCGGCCCTTTTTCTGTCTGGCTCAGGGGTACTGCTTCGAGCAGGAAGACGACCCCTCGAGATAGCCCCGCCGCAGCGCCTCGACCCGGTCGAACCCGCTGTCCGGCCGCTCCCCGTTCACGTTCGCCGACACCAGCCCGTCCGGCCGGAGCAGATCCGCGATCGCCTCGTCCAGGTCGCCGGACGACAGCTTCAGCCGCACCTCGCCGGTCGGGTGGTTCGAGAACGCCGCCCAGGCCCCCACGAGGCAAGCCGTGCGCAACCCGGCGTTAGGCGTGTCGATCGACGCCCCCACGCCCTTCTGGACCCCGATGGCGTACCGCGACGCCAGTTCGGCGAAGGCGGCGAAGTCGCCCAGCCCGCCCCCGGGCCGGCCGGCCATCTCGGCTTCCTGGTCCACCGGCTCGGCCAGCTTCTCCAGCGCCCGCTGGTCGAAAACCACCGTGTTGTCGTTGGGGCAATAAGACGCGGGCGGCGTGCTCGGCCCGCCGGGACAGCTGCCCGACCCGGCCCGGAACTGCGGCCCCTGCACGCCCGCTTCCCGGAACGCCTCGTCGAGGCTGCCCTTCAGCTTCGCCACCCGCTGCTCGTCGAACGGGGCGTCGCCCTTGCCCTTGTCGCCCGAGTCGAACGGCCGCTCGGTCAACCGCTTCTGCACGTTCTGCGCGTTCATCGCCGCGCATTCCTTCGGCCCCTTCTCGAACCCGGCCTGGAACGCGTACGTCCGGTCGAAGGCCGTGCCGTGCGCCTGCCGGTCCGTCGCGCTGGTCCCGGCCTGGTCGCGGATGAAGAACATCGCCGCCATGATCTGGTCGAGCCCCTCGGCGGTCGACACCCGGTAGAACTTGCTCTTGTCCTCGGCGACCCACCGGAAGTACCCGCCGGCGAAGCAGTCCGCCTGCTGTTCCTTCACCACCGTCGGCGTCGACTTCGAAATCCCCGCGGTCGCCCCGAGCCGGTACTGGATCGCGTGGCCGAACTCGTGCGCCAGCACGGTCACCACCGACATCGGCCCGAACCGCTTGCGCAGCATCGGCAGCAGCACGCCGCGGTCCCACGCCACCGAATCGTCGCCCGCGCAGTAGAACGCGTTCACCAGCTGCTTGACGCTGCCGCACGCGGTGTCCTCGGTATCGTGCTTCGAGTCGTAGGACAGCAGCGATTTGACCGGCTCGAACCGCTTGCCGCCGAACTCCGCGGGCAGCGCCTCGGTCCAGTACGCCTGCACGTCCGCGATCGCGGCGGTGGCGAGCTGGTCGTCCTCGCCGCCGCTGGCGTTGCGCACCCGCAGGTCCGGCCGCGGCGCGTCGGTCCGCAGCCCGCTCTCGAAGTGCGTGACCGGCAGGCCGGCGACGTTCCCGGCTCCCGGCGTCGCCGCCGGAGTCTTGTCCCCGCACGCGGCTGTCCCCAGCACGGTCGCCGCGACCAGCGCGACCAGCGCGTACCGGCGTCCCCCTCGGCTCATGTTCCCTCGTTCCCCATCCGCGTCCGACAACGAACCGGGACATTACTGACCCGGATGGCGGAACGTGGCGGCAATCCCCGAAGTGGGGTGCGAGCGCGGGCGAAGCGGGCCGGATATCGTCGCTGACCATGCGTGCAGTCCGCCGGTTCACCGTCCGTGCCAGCCTGCCCGAGCCGCTCGCCGGGCTCGGGGCACTCGCGACCAACCTTCGCTGGACCTGGCATCCGCCGACGCGCGACCTGTTCGCCTCGATGGACGCCGACCTGTTCAACAAGATCCGCGACCCGCTGCGCATGCTCACCGCGCTGCCGCCGGAGCGGCTCGAGGAACTGGCCAAGGACGAGGACTTCCTGGACCGCACCCGCGAGGCCGCGGCCGGGCTGGAGCGCTACCTCACCGAACCGCGCTGGTACCAGCGGCGCACCGACGACGGCCTTCCCCAGGCGGTCGCGTACTTCTCGATGGAATTCGGGGTCACCGAGGCGCTGCCGAACTACTCCGGCGGCCTCGGCGTGCTCGCCGGCGACCACCTCAAGGCGGCCTCGGACCTCGGCGTCCCGATGGTCGGCGTCGGCCTGCTGTACCGGTCCGGCTACTTCCGCCAGGGCCTGTCGCTGGACGGCTGGCAGGTCGAGCACTACCCGGTGATCGACCCGAACGCCTTCCCGCTGGAGCTGGTCACCGAGGACGGCCGCCCGGTGCTGGTCGAGGTCGCCATGCCCGGCGGACGCGACCTGCGCGCGCAGATGTGGCGGGCGCGCGTCGGCCGGATCCCGCTGCTGCTGCTCGACACCGACATCGAGGCCAACGACGAGGACCTCCGCTCGGTCACCGACCGGCTCTACGGCGGCGACGCCGACCACCGGATCCGGCAGGAGATCCTGGCCGGCATCGGCGGGTTCCGCGCGGTGCGGAAGTTCTGCGAGCTGACCGGGCATCCGCAGCCGAAGGTGTTCCACACCAACGAGGGCCACGCCGGATTCCTCGGGCTGGAGCGCGCCCGCGAGATCATCCAGTCCGACGGTCTCGCCTTCGACGAGGCGCTGCCCGCGGTCCGCGCCGGCACCGTGTTCACCACGCACACGCCGGTCAGCGCGGGCATCGACCGCTTCCCGGTCGACCTCGTGCAGCGGTATTTCTCCGACGGCAGGCTCGTCCCGGACGTCGACGTCCGCCGCGTGCTGCAACTCGGCGCGGAGGACAACCCAGGCCTGTTCAACATGGCGCACATGGGACTGCGGCTGGCGCAACGGGCGAACGGCGTCTCCAAGCTGCACGGCCGCGTCACGCGCCGGATGTTTTCCCGGCTGTGGCCCGGTTTCGACGACGCCGAGGTGCCGATCGCGTCCATCACCAACGGCGTGCACGGGCCGACCTGGGTGGCGCGCGAGCTGAGCGCGCTGCTCGGCGGCAACCACGAGGAGTTCGGCCACGAGGGCCGCACGCCGGACAGTTCGCTGCGCGACGGCGTCAGCGACCAGCAGCTGTGGGAACTGCGCCGGGAACTGCGGGGGAAGCTGGTCGGCGAGGTCCGGCGGCGGGTGCGGGCGGCGTGGATGCAGCGCGGCGCGTCAGCGCTGGAACTGGGCTGGACCGACCGCGTTTTCGACCCGGACGTGCTGACCGTCGGCTTCGCCCGCCGCGTGCCGACGTACAAACGGCTCACGCTGATGCTGCGCGACCCGGACCGGCTGCGCGCGCTGCTGCTGGACGAGAAGCGGCCGATCCAGATCGTGATCGGCGGCAAATCGCATCCCGCCGACGAGAACGGCAAACAGCTGATCCAGCAGATCGTGCGGTTCGTCGACGATCCCGCGGTGCGCCACCGCATCGTCTTCCTGCCGGACTACGACATGTCGATGGCCCGCTACCTCTACCGCGGCTGCGACGTGTGGCTGAACAACCCGGTGCGGACGCTGGAGGCGTGCGGCACGTCGGGGATGAAGTCGGCGCTCAACGGCGGCCTGAACCTGTCCATCAAGGACGGTTGGTGGGACGAGTGCTACGACGGCTCGAACGGCTGGGCCATCCCCACCGCGGACGGCGTCACCGACCCGCTCCGCCGCGACGACCTCGAAGCCGCGGCACTGTACGACCTGCTCGGCCAGCAGATCGCGCCGCTCTACTACGACACCGGCGAGGACGGCGTGCCGACCGGCTGGCTCGCGATGGTCTGGCACACGCTCGAAACGCTGGGCCCGCGCGTGCAGGCGTCGCGAATGGTGCGCGAGTACGTGGATTCCGGTTATCTGCCCGCATCGAGGATGGTCGCCGCCGCCACCGACAACGGCCACCAGGGCGCGCTTTCGCTGGCGGACTACCGCACCAAACTGGAAGTCGCGTGGCCGCGCGTGCGGATCTTCGACGCCGAACTCCAGTACGACCACACTGAACGCCTCGTGGTGGGCACCGAGGTCACCATCCGCGCCCGGATCGACCTGGCGGGCCTCGAACCGTCCGAAGTGGACATCCAAGCCGTAGTGGGCCAGGTCGGCGACGGGGACGAACTCGCGGACGCGGTGCAGGTCCCGATGACACCGGACGGAATCGGCGCGTTCGCCGCGACCCTGCGCCTGCCCCGAGCGGGTTCGGTCGGCTACACGGTGCGGGTGCTGCCGAAGCATCCGCTGCTGGCCAGCCCGGCGGAACTGGCGCGCGTCGTGCTCGCCTGAGCCCGCTCGCGCCCCAATGCCACATTGGGTGCATCTGACGCACCCAATGTGGCGTTCGGTGCGTGGGACGCACCCAATGCCACATTGGGGCGCTCGCGACCCAGCTCAATCGACCGCCGGGGTTCCGCCTTCCCGCACCGGCAACCCAGCCGCCGCCCAAGCCCGGAACCCGCCCACCAGATCCGTAGCCCGCACCAACCCCAGCCGCTGCAGATCCGCCGCGGCCAGGCTCGACGCGTACCCCTCGTTGCACACCACCACCGCGACCGTCTCCGCCGAAACCCCCGGCAGCCGCCACTCGCTTTCCGGGGCCAGCCGCCACTCCAGGTGGATCCGCTCGACCACCACCGACCCGGGGATCTCGCCCTCGGCGACCCGGTTGGCGTACGGCCGGATGTCGACGATCAGCGCGCCGTCGGCCTGCAGTTCGGCGGCGCGCGCCGGGTCCGCCCGGTCCAGCGTGGACCGGGCGGCGGCGAGGAAACCATCAAGTGCGCTCATGACCGCACAATGGCAGGAAGCGGCGGGATCTCGTTCGGCACGTCGGCGAGGCTCGTGTACTCGCGCGTCGACACCAGCGGCGGCGAGTAGGCGTGCACGCTGGCCGCCGGTTCGCTGCCGACGCCCAGCACCTGGTGCGCGCGTCCGGCGCCGAAGCCGATGCCCTGGCCCGCGAGGTGCGTGCGGCGGCGCACCGGGCCGCCGGGGTAGCGGTACTCCTCGCCGAGTTCGCCCTGCAGCACGGTGAACGAACCCGACGCGCCGCCGTGGTCGTGCGGCTTCGTGGCCTGGCCGGGCAGCCACGACAGCAGCCACAGTTCGACGCCGTCGGTCAGCGCGAGGCGCGCCCACCAGCGCCGGTCCTCGTCGAAGCGCAGGACGTCGCACAGGCTGGTGGTCAGTTCGGTGGTGACCGTGCGGGTCAGATCGACCAGTTCGCGCGGCGTCCACAGCAGCCGCGACGGGTGCAGCAGTTCGGGCAGCAGCGGATCGGTCAGCTGGGGGTGGATTTCGATTTCCGGACGGACGATGGACGTGGTCAACGCGGGTGCTCCTGAAATGAGTCGGTGCCGGGACGCGAGGCAGCGCGGCACGCCGACGGAAGATCAGCGTGCGTGCCGCGCCCGGCTACATCCGCTGGAAGCCACCAGGAGCAGGTCGATCGCGCGACGGCGCCACAACACGGGGCGCGCGGACCTGGACATGCCGGGGATGCTGCCACAGCCACGCGATCACGGCCGCTCGTCCCAGCGGCTGGACGCCCGGCGCGCCGTTAGCCCCGGGCGGGTGCGAGTCCGTGCCCGGGCGACCGCCACAATGGGCTCGTGAGCGAGCCGATCCTGCCCAGCGATCCTGACGACCTCGTCGTGCGGATGTCCGGTGTCGGCGTCCGCCGTACCGGAAACGACCTCCTCGCGGCCCTCGACTGGGCGGTCGAGCTGGACGAGCGATGGGTGGTGCTCGGGCCGAACGGGGCCGGCAAGACCACCCTGCTGCGCCTGGCCGCCGCCGAACTGCACCCCACCTCCGGCACCGTCGACCTGCTCGGCGACCGGATCGGCAAGGTGAACATCTTCGACCTGCGCCCGCGCATCGGCTTCACCTCCGCCGCGATCGCCCAGCGCGTGCCCGGCGACGAGCGCGTCGCCGACGTCGTGGTCAGCGCCGGGTACGCGGTGATGGGCCGCTGGCGCGAGCAGTACGACCGGATGGACCTCGACCGGGCGACCGAACTGCTCGGCACGCTCGGCATCGCGCACCTGGCCGAGCGCACGTTCGGCACGCTGAGCGAGGGCGAGCGCAAGCGCGTGCTGATCGCCCGCTCGCTGATGACCGACCCGGAGCTGCTGCTGCTCGACGAGCCCGCCGCGGGCCTCGACCTCGGCGGCCGCGAGGACCTCGTGGCCCGGCTGTCGGTGCTCGCGATGGACCCGGACGCGCCGGCGATGGTGCTGGTCACCCACCACGTCGAGGAGATCCCGCCGGGCTTCACCCACGCGCTGCTGCTGCGCGAGGGCCGCGCGGTGGTGTCCGGGCTGGTGGACGACGTGATCACCAGCGAGAACCTGTCCAAGACGTTCGACCAGGACCTGGTGCTGCAGCGTTCGGGCGAGCGGTTCTTCGCCCGCCGCAGGTAGGTCGGCTAGGTTGGCCTTACCGGCCGGTAGCCTGCTGGCGCTGCGTCAACGCCGTTAACGAGGAGGAGTTCGCGTGGGAGAGTTCGTAACCCTGGAGGTCGAGGGCGGGGTCGGCACGATCCGGCTGGACCGGCCGCCGGTCAACGCGCTGAACAACCAGGTGCAGGCCGAGCTCGCCGAGGCCGCGCGCGAGGCGTCCGACCGCGACGACGTGCGCGCGGTGATCCTCTACGGCGGCGAGAAGACCTTCGCCGGCGGCGCGGACATCAAGGAGATGGCGTCCCGCACGTACCCGGAGATCGCGAAGTTCGGCGCCGAGCTGACTGCGTCGCTCGCCCGGGTCGCGAACATCCCGAAGCCGGTCGTCTGCGCGATCACCGGCTACGCCCTCGGCGGCGGCCTCGAACTGGCGCTGACCGCGGACTGGCGGATCGCCGGCGACAACGTGAAGGTCGGCCAGCCGGAGATCCAGCTCGGCATCATCCCCGGCGCGGGCGGCACGCAGCGGCTGACCCGGCTGATCGGCCCGAGCAAGGCCAAGGACCTGATCTTCACCGGCCGGTTCGTGAAGGCCGAAGAGGCGCTCAAGCTCGGCATCGTCGACGAGGTCGTGGCCCCGGACGACGTGTACGCGGCGGCGCGCAAGTGGGCCTCGCAGTTCGCGAACGGCCCGGCGGTGGCGCTGCGCGCGGCCAAGACCGCGATCGACTCCGGCCTCGACGTCGACCTGGCGACCGGCCTCAAGATCGAAACGCAGCTGTTCACCGCGCTGTGGGCGACCGAGGACCAGCGCAACGGCATGCAGTCGTTCATCGACAACGGCCCCGGCAAGGCCAGTTTCGAGGGGAAGTGACTTCCGTGTCCGACCCGGCGCCGAACCCGCACGCCACCGAAGACGAGGTCAAGGCGGCCTACGCCGACCCGAAGCTCGCGAACGTCCTCTACCACGACTGGGAAGCCGGGACGTACGACGAGAAGTGGTCGATTTCCTACGACGAGCGCTGCATCTCCTACGCCACCGACGTGTTCAACGCGGTGGCGGGCGACGACGGCCAGCCGTACCAGCACGCGATGGAACTGGGCAGCGGCACCGGCTTCTTCCTGCTGAACCTGATGCAGGGCGGCGTCGCGAAGAAGGGTTCGGTCACCGACCTGTCGCCGGGCATGGTGCAGGTCGCGCTGCGCAACGCCGAGGGCCTCGGCGTTGACGTCGACGGCCGGGTCGCCGACGCGGAGCGGATCCCGTACGACGACAACACGTTCGACCTCGTGGTCGGGCACGCGGTGCTGCACCACATCCCGGACGTGCGCCAGGCGTTCGGCGAGGTGCTGCGCGTGCTCAAGCCGGGCGGGCGGTTCGTGTTCGCCGGCGAGCCGACGAAAATCGGCGACCGCTACGCGCGCCGCCTCGGCCAGCTCACCTGGTACCTGACCACGAACATCACCAAGCTGCCCGCGCTGAGCGGCTGGCGGCGTCCGCAGTCCGAATTGGACGAATCCTCGCGCGCGGCGGCGCTGGAGGCCGTGGTCGACATCCACACCTTCGACCCGTCGGAGCTGGAAGCGATGGCGCGCGGCGCCGGCGCCCAGGACGTCCGCGCGGTCACCGAGGAGTTCTCGGCGGCGCTGGCCGGATGGCCGATCCGCACCTTCGAGGCCGCGGTGCCGCAGGAGAAGCTCACCGTGCGCTGGCGGCTGTTCGCCTACCACCTGTGGCTGCGGCTGTCCGCTTTGGACAAGAAGCTGCTGTCGAAGGTGCTGCCGCGCGAGCTGTTCTACAACGTGATGATCACCGGGACCAAGCGGCCGTCCTGAATTGCCCTACGGTTTCACGCTCGACGACGTCGCCTTCCTGCGCTCCGGCGCGGGACGGGCGGCGCTCGCCGAGTGCTCCGCTTTGGACGGTTCGCGGATCGCGGACGTCACGACCGCTCGTCGCCTGGTCGGGGAGCACGCTTCCCCGGTGCTGGAAACCGTTGCGCTGCGGCGTAAATCGGTTCTGAAACTGGCTTCGTCCGAAGATTGGCTGTTCACTGGCGACGCCTTGCAGCAGGCGAGCGCTTCGCCAGTGGCCCGGCATCGCGCTTCCCGGCTCGCGGGGTTGCCGGTGCACGACGTCACCTGCTCGGTCGGCGCGGACCTGGTTGAACTGTCTCGCGTCGCCTCGGTGGCGGTCGGGTCCGATGTGGACCCCGTACGGCTGGAAATGGCTCAGCACAACGCTTCCGCTGCCGGAGTCTCCCCGCTCATCGCCCGGGCCGACGCCTTGCGGCCGATTTCCCGGGCCACCGCAGTGGTCGCCGATCCCGCCCGCCGCGACTCCGCGGGTCGCCGGGTGTGGCGTCCGGCCGACTTCCTGCCGCCGCTCGACGAACTCGTGGCCGCGTATCCCGGCCGGATCCTGTCGGTGAAATGCGCGCCCGGCATGGATTTCTCCATCGCGCCGTGGGCGGACGAGGTCGAACTCGTGTCGCTCGACGGCCAAGTCCGCGAAGCCTGCCTGTGGCGAGGGCTCTCGTCCGGGGTCACCCGCCGCGCGACAGTGTTGCGTTCGGACGGTACACAGTGGACTCTCACTGACGCGGAGCCGGACGACATCCCCGTGCGGGCGGCGGGGGAGTGGCTCGTCGATCCGGACGGCGCGGTCGTCCGAGCCGGGCTCGTGCGGCATTACGCGGCGCGGCACGGCTTGTGGCAGCTGGACGAACGCATCGCCTACCTCACCGGCGACACGCCGCCGCCCGGAGTGCGTGCCTTCCGGGTGCTCGAACAGTTGCCGTACCGGGAAAAGACGCTCGGGCAGGCGTTGAAGAAGCTCGACGTCGGACGGCTGGAGATCCTCGTCCGCGGCCTCGACGTAGACCCGGACGCCTTGCGTCGCAAGCTGAAACCGCGCGGTCGCGAAGAGTCCACTGTGGTGCTGACGCGGATCGGCCGGTCGCCGGTGGCGTTCGTGTGCCGTGCCGAGCGCATCCCGATGGAGGGTTCCCAAGCCGGGGAACGCGGCGTAAGTTCTGCGGGTTGACGCATCATCACTGGAGGGTCGCTGTGTCTCGTTTTCCCGCTCTCGTCAAATTGGCCGCCGCCGCGGCCATCGGAGCCACCGTCGCAGGCGGCGCGACCGCGCTGGCCGGGTCCGACGCCGTCACTGCCGCGCACGGCCGCGAACCGGCCAACATCGGCCAGGTGAAGAACGACGTCAAGGCGTACTACGGCGACTGGCTCGACGCGTCCGGCAAGCACCACTACTCCGAAACCAGCCGGTTCGTCACCGACACCAAGCGCGTGGTCGCCGACGCGAAGCGGTACCTGCAGCAGAAGCTCGGGAAGGTGAAGAACCCGGCGATCGTGCTCGACGTGGACGACACGTCCGAGGTCACCTACGGCTGGGAAGCCGACAACGACTTCGGCTTCGACCCGGTGAAGCAGCAGAAAGCCATCGACGACGGCACGTTCGAGGCCAACAAGCCGGTCCTGGAGCTGGCGAAGTGGGCCGCCGACCGCGGGGTGCGGATCTACTTCCTGACCGGCCGCAACGACAAGCAGGGCCCGCAGTCGCTCAAGAACCTCGCCAACGAGGGCTACCCGACCCCGGCCGGCGCGTACTTCAAGCCGAAGACCACCCCGCCGGACTACCTGCCGTGCGGGCTGACCTGCACCACCGTCCAGTACAAGTCGGGCACCCGCGCACACATCCAGTCGACTGGCGCGCATATCGTGCTCAACCTCGGCGACCAGTTCAGCGACCTCGAAGGCGGCTACGCGGACCGCCCGGTGAAGCTGCCGAACCCGATGTACTACCTGCCCTGAGTTCCTTGCCGGAAGCAGCCCGGGTCCCGCGCCGGGCCCGGGCTGCTCCGTTTCTCCTCAGCCGGAGTACCCGGCGAAGATCTTCGAGAATTCGTACGGCTGCTGGGAAATGTTCGTGCACCGGTACAGCGGCCCGCTGCACGCGTTCGCGTCCCGGCCGAGTTCCCAGAACGACAGCATTCCCAGGTGGACACTCTGCGCGAAGCTGACCACGGCGCTGGCGTCCTTTGGGTAGAAGATCTCGTTCTGCGAATCGTTGACGCCGAGCATCGGCGTGAGCCCGACCTTCTGCCAAGCGTCCGCATCGGACAGTCCGAGCGCCGATTTCAGTTGCGCCTGCGTGGATCGCGCGGCCTGGATCGCCTTGGCGCCCTGGTCGCCGGAGCCCTGGTAGTAGTCCATCGCCATGACGTTCACCAGGTCGAGGTTGACGCCCGCGTCCCGCGCCGAGGTCACGACGTTCAGCCCGTCCGAGGTGAGCCCGGTCGGCAGCACCGGCAGCGTCAGGGAAATCTTGAGCCCGGGATTGTCGTCCTGCACCTTTTTCAGTGCCTGCGAACGAAGTTTGATCGAGCCCGGATCGGCGACCGCCGCGCCCTCGATGTCCACGTCGATGTACTTGAGGTCGTAGGCTTTGATCACCGCCTCGTACTCGCCGACCAGCGAATTGACGTCCCCGCACGCCTGCGCGAGCTCGACGCCGGACGCACCGCCGAACGAGACCTTGACGTCTCCGCCAGCCGCGCGGATCTTCGCGATTTCGTCGGACTGCCAGCCCTGGCGCGGGTCGTAAGCGGCGAACCAGCTGGCCTTGCAAGCGGCTCCGGTGACGAAGCCGAGGGTGAAACTCTTGATGCCGCTCTGCTGGGACATCGAAGACAGCACAGGCGACGGCCACGCGCCCATGTCCACATAGGGCGCGAGCGCGATCGACGAGCCGCTCGCCGCGGCCGCGGTGCTCGGCGGCGCCGCGAGTCCGGCTACGGCCAGCAACCCGCCGAGCGCGGCCGCCAGTTTCCGGGGGGAGGGGAGACGCATAGGTGGAACCTCCACGGTGAGGACCGAGGGGCGGTAAACCCCTGTCCAAATGGTATAGACCAATAACCTTGTGGAGGCCATACGCCATTAGTAGGCCGATCCGTCCCGCTGACCGGGATTCAGCGTCGCGCGGCGAGCCGGTACCGCAGGTCGACCGCCAGCGCCGGATCCCCGTCGTGCACCCGGTCCCACCGGACCGGTTTCCCGCCCGGATTGTCGAACAGCCGCACCCCGGAGCCCAGCATCACCGGCATGAGATGCACCTGGAACTCGTCGAGAATCCCCAGCTCAACGCATTGCCGCGCGATGTCCTGGCTGTGCAGCTCAAGATCCTTCCCGCCGGCCGCCGCGAGCCCGATCTCGACCGCCTCCCGGACGTCGCAGCCGAGAAACGTGACCCCGTCCTCGGCCGGAGCGTCCTCCGGATGATGGGTGAGCACGAAAACGGGCCCGCTCCACGCTCCGCCATACGGCTGCCTGGCGACCTCCCCGGGCACGCGGGCGACGAGCGCGTCAAACCCGCGCCGCCCGCCCAGAATCGCCCCGATCCGCGCGATGGATTCCTCGTGCACCCCCGGCGTGACACGCACGCCCGACATCCAGTCCATCGCATGCCCGTCCGCGGCGACGAACCCGTCCAGCGACATCGCGACGTGCCACAACACCTTGCCCATGGGTCCTCCTCGTGTGCTCAATAACGAGGTAGACCGGCGGGGCAGCGAAAACTCATCGGTCTCCTGGCGTCAGGTTCTCCGAACAGATGCTCAGCAGCTCAGCCAGCCGATGCCGCTCGTCCTCCGGCATCCCGGCGAGCATCCGCTCCTCGACCTGGTCGACCACCCGGTGCGCCTCGTTCAGCCGATCTTCGCCGGACGCCGTGAGCCGCACCGGCCGCGCCCGCCCGGTCGACGCTTCCGCGGCAACCGCGACCAGCCCGGCCGTCTTCAGTCCGGCCAGGACGTCCCGCAACGACTGCCGCGTCACGAAACAATGCCGCGCGAGTTCAGCCGACGACGCTCCCGGGTTCTCCGCCAGTGCCGCCAGCACCGCGTACTGCGCCATCGACAGCCCGATCGGCCGCAAGAGCTCGTCGGACGCCTGCCGGAACGCCTGCTGCACTCGCTTTACGAGGTAGCCCGGCCGCCGCGTCGTCTCTTGACCCATGACAGGAACCTTACACATAATGGCCCTTGTCAGGAACCTGTCACAGGGAGAGTCCGATGCCGCTCACCACCATCAGCACCGACGCCGACGTCGCCACCCTGGTGAACGTCTTCACCGTCGCCCCGGAGAAGCAGCGAGCCCTCGTCGAGGTCCTGACGACGGCGACGGAGGAGGTCATCCGCCACCGGCCCGGTTTCGTGTCCGCGAACATCCACGCGAGCACCGACGGCACCCGCGTGGTGAACTACGCCCAGTGGGCGAGCGCCGAGGATTTCCAGGCCATGCTCGCCGCCCCGGAATGCCGCGACCACCTGTCCGCGGCCCTGGCCCTGGCCGAGAGCGATCCGCACCTGTGCACCGTGGAATCCGTGCACCACGCCTGATTCATGCTGGGTCAACGGGTGACCCCGGCGTCTGCCGATGCGGACGCGCGAGCCCTGCCGACCTCGCCCCGGCATGACGGCGCTGCCTCACGCCACCCCTCAGCAACCCAGCTGCGGCCGACCCCCCGGTCTGGCAGGGTTGCCCGTAGCCAGACCGGGGGAGCCGTCACCTCTTCCGAGCCACCAGCACGGTGTCCCGAACCACCATCTCCGCCCCGACCGCAGGCCTTTCACGATTGTCCGCGGCCACCGACGCCCACGACTGATCCAACGTCTCCGCCACTTCCTCCGCCGTGAACATCATGTCCGGCATGTGCGGCCGCCCAGCGTGATGATCCGCGGGGTCGTGCCCCACCACCAGCAGCGTGCCGCCCGGAGCCACCGCGTCCGCGAGCCGCGCGAACGCGGCGGTACGGGCCGTCGACGGAATGTGCAGGAAATGCGACGTCACCAGGTCGTACTTCGACTCGGGCACCCACTCGCCCAAGTCCGCCGCAACCCACGTGATCCGGTCCGCCACCCCGAGTTTCGCCGCTTGCACGCGTCCACGTTCGATGGCTGTCGTGGAGAAGTCGACCGCCGTCACGCGCCAGCCCTGCTGCGCGAGCCACAGCGCGTCGCCACCCTCACCGCAACCAGCGTCCAGCGCGTGCCCCGGTTCGAGACCGCGAGCCTCGGTCACGAGCTGATCGTTCGGCCGTCCGCTCCACATTCCGTCCTGTGAGCGATACCGCTCCTCCCAAGAAGCCCGGTCGAACGGCGGTGCCTCCGCGTGGTGCGCGTCGGCTCGCGCGACCTCTCGCTCATCGGCTTGGCGCTCGTCGGCTCGCGCGCCCTCCCGGTCCTCGGCGAGGCGCTCGTTAGCCCGCGCAACCTCCCGCTCCATCTCATGCGAGAACGGCATTTCCCGCAGCCGCACGGCTTCCGCGGCCTCCTCCTCGACCAGTTCGCCATTGATCGCCGCCCCGGCCATCAGCCCCGCCGCCGCTGACACGACGACCTGCGCCCGCATGTCCGTGACATTCCCCGCCACCCACAAACCGGGCACCGACGTCCGCCCGGCCGCGTCCGCGGGAACCCGCGTGCCGATCACGAAACCGTTGAACTCCACCGGTTCCGGCTCGATCCCGAGCGGCGCGAGAAAGTCCGCCCGCGTCCTGGCCGGCGCCGCGACCGCCAACGCCTCGCGCGCCACGACCTCGCCCGATTCGAGCCGCACCCCGGTCAGCTGGTCGCCTTCGGCCTCGACCGCGGCGACCGCCCCGTCCACGATCCGGATCCCGCGAGCCAGCAGCGGGGCCTCGTCGAAATCCCCGTGCGTGTGCCGGAAAACGACCACGTCATCGGTCAGCTGCCGCCACATCAACGCCTGGTGCACGGTCATCGGACCGGTCGACAGCACGCCGACCGCCCGGTCGCGGACCTCCCAGCCGTGGCAGTACGGGCAATGCAGCACGTCGCGCCCCCACCGCGCCGCCAGCCCGGCGACGTCGGGAAGCTCGTCGACGAGACCGGTCGCGACCAGCACCCGCCGCGCGCGCCTGCGCCGCCCGTCGGCCAGCGAGATCTCGAACCCGTTGTCCCCCTTGGTAACCGAGGTCACCGTCGCTGCGACGACCTCGCCGCCGTACCCGGCCAGCTCCGCGCGCCCGAGCGAGAGCAACTCGGCGGGCGGTGTGCTCTCGCGGCCAAGATAGTTGTGCACGTGTCCCGCTGGCGCGTTGCGCGGTTCGCCGGAATCCACGACCAGCACCGACCGCCGCGACCGAGCGAGCGCCACCGCTCCGCTGAGCCCGGCCGCACCGCCGCCGACCACCACCACGTCGTACTTTTCGTCCACTGGATCCTCCTGTCAGTCCCCGTGCCACGGACTATCCGGAGAACGCGCCGACTTGACAAAGTTCTTTGCCGAAGTGGCAAATTGAACGGCATGAGCGAAGACGACCAGGACCTGGGCGACGTCCTGCACGCGGTCGGCCCGAGGCTGCGCGCCCTGCGCAAACAACGCAACGCGACGCTGACCGGCCTCTCGGAAACGACCGGCATCTCGGTGAGCACCCTGTCCCGCCTCGAGGCCGGCCAGCGCAAACCGACCCTGGAGCTGCTGCTGGCCCTGGCCCGCGCGTACCAGGTCCCGCTGGACGAACTGGTCGGCGCACCCCCGACCGGCGACCCGCGCCTGCACCCGAAACCCTTCGTCCGGCACGGCAGGACCTACCTGCCGCTCACCCGTCGCCCAGGCGGCCTGCGCGCCTACAAGATGATCCTCCCGCCAGAACGTTCGCCCGAACCCCCGGACCAGCGGGTCCACGAGGGATACGAGTGGATGTACGTCCTGTCCGGACAGCTGCGCCTGATGCTCGGCGAACACGACGTGATCCTCCGACCAGGCGAGGTCGCCGAGTTCGACACCCACGTCCCGCACTGGTTCGGCAACGCGGGGGAGGAGGTCTGCGAGGTGCTGGCCCTGTTCGGCCCGCAAGGAGAACGCTTCCACGTCCGCGCCCGCCCAGCCTCTTGACGCATACCCATATCGGCATATGATTGCCGCATGGCACGGGCAGCAACCACCGCGGACGTCTTCAACGCCGTCGCCGAACCACGGCGCCGGGAAATCCTGGACGTCCTAGCCGAGGGCGAACGCCCAGTGAACGACCTGGTCCGCGTGCTGGGCTTAGGCCAACCGCAAGTGTCGAAGCACCTGCGAGTTCTGCGCGAGGTAGGCGCGGTCGAGGTACGAGACGAGGGCAGGCAACGCCTCTACAGCCTGAACGGCCGCGCCCTCAAACCGATCCACGACTGGGTACGCCGCTACGAACGCTCCTGGGAGGAACGGTTCGCCTCGCTGGACGCCGTGCTGGAAGAAATGGACACGACCGAGGAGGAAACCCCATGACCGACACGACGACCGGCACCGCGAAGGTGACGCTGCCCGCTGACGACCAGATCCTGATCACCCGCGACTTCGCCGCCCCGCGACAGCACGTCTACCGCGCCTGGACCACGCCGGAGCTGGTGAAACGCTGGTGGGCAGGCAAAGGAGGCACCGTGACGTCCGTAGACATCGACCTGCGCATCGGCGGCCAATGGTGCTACGTGATGCTGGCGAACGGCAATTTCGAGGTCGCTTTTCACGGCGAGTACCGAGAGATAACGCCCAACGAACGCCTGGTCCACACCGAGGTCTACGAAACCCCCGGTGCCGAGGATGTGGAAGCTCCCGTGGTCACCGTGACGTTCGCCGAATCGGGCGGCCGCACCACAGTGACCATGCTGACCGAAACGCACACCAAGGAACTCCGCGACGCCATCCTGGAATCCGGTATGGAGGGCGGAATGCAGACGTCGATGGACGCACTGGAAGAAGTCGCGGTTTCGCTGAATTGAGCCGGCGGGTTTTTCTCGTTGACTCTCCTCCCTGGAGCCTGGCCCGGCTGAGCGCACGCACAACCTGAACCCGTGCTCAGCCAGCCATGCTCAGCGTCGTCGCTCTTCCGTGTCAGCACGACGGTCGCGCTACGCCTGGCTGAGCTCCCCAGCGATCGGCCTCGGCGGCGTTCATGCACGCACCGCTGGGCCCTCCGCCTACTCCCTTCCGTCCCACCCTTCACCTGCTCCCTTCCGCCCCAACTGTGCGGCCGCTGCTTGTCTTCGCACCTCCTTTTCCCGCGCTGCTTGTCGCAGGTTTCGTTGTCTGGCTGCGGTTTGTTGCCGGTTCGGCTGTCCGCGCGCTGCTCGCCGTGGCGCGGGTCGTCGAGCATTTCGCGTGCCGCGCGCACGCTGGTTTCGCCGTCTGGCTGCCGCTTACTACCGGTGCGACTGTCCGCACGTCTACTACCGGTGCGACTGTCCACACGTCGCTTGCCGCTGGCCCTCCTGCCCGGCTGCCGCCCATTATCGGCCTTGCTGCCCAGCTGCCGCCCATTGTCAGTCAAGCTGCCCGGCCGCTGTCCATCGCTGGCCTAGCTGCCCGTGCGCCGCTCACCGCCGACCCTGCTGCCCGTGCGCCGCTCGCTGCTGCCCTCCCGTCGTCTGCCCTCGATCTTGCAGCCTGCGCACCGTCCGTCGCTGGCTTGACTGTCCGCTCGCCGCTTGTCGCCGATCCACCTCCCTGCACACTGCTCGTCGCCCGCCTTGCAATCCGCCCGCCGCTCGCCGCCGCCCCATCCGCCCGCTCGCGGCCCGACCGGCACCGCCTCAGCACTGTCGATCACCGCCACGGCAGGCCGCGGTGCAGTAACCGCAACACGGTCACGATCCTTGAACGCCACACTCAAACCGGCACACAGACGCGCACGAATGGCAAGAAATCCGTTGATGGGTAAAGAAGAACCTTCGAAGGTTGATGCCACCACTCTACCAGCCCCGGCATCACCCAACCGTGCGAACTTCCCGCGCACAGTCAGCACGCCCACGACGACGGATGCCACCGCCAGCACCCCAAACCCCCATGGTGGCAACAAACTCTTGCCATCAGGATGAGTGCTGACCACCAACCACATGGACGCAGCGGCCGCAACGGCGACCCGAGAAGCAGGCCACGCAGCAGCACTTCCCAGAACCAACGGCCACGTGAAGTACCAGGGAAGCGCCACCGGAGCCAGCACAACAGTCGCAAACAGCGACACAGCAGCTCCGCGCACCGCACCCGCGCCGCCCGCTCGCGAACGCCACCACAACCAGGCGACCACAACCACGAGCACAACACAGCCCGAAACCCGGCTCACCGCAACAACTTCCGCCGGCTCGCCTGCGAGTAAGCCCACGATCTTCCCGACCGAAGTCGACGCCGACAACCACGGTTCGAGCTCCGAATTTCCGCTCAGCGCACGAATCCACCCGAGGCTGACCCCGGCGAAGACACTGCAGAGACCCATCGTAACGACCACAATGGACACCGCGGCGATGAGTGTGAACCCATAGCCACGAAAGGAAAACCGTCCACCCGATCGACGCCGCACCCACTCCCACCAGAGAAACGGCAACACCACCGCAGCCGGAACTTTCACCGCCGCAGCAAGTGCTACCAAGACGAACCCGAACCCTGGTACAGTGGTGATCACCAACGCCGCACCCGCACTCAAGAGCCCGATCATCAGCAAATCGTTGTGCCCGCCTGAAACCACGCACAGCACCGTCAACGGGTTCGCAGCCGCCATCCAAAGTGCGCATTCCGGCCGCGCGCCCAGCCGTCGGCACAAGATCGGCACAGCGACGCACATCAGCGCCAAACCCGCCGTCATGGCAAGGCGGGTCAGCAGCGCCCCGAGAATCACGTTGTCACCAGTTATCGAGAGGACGCTTTTCACGATTAAGATATGCAACGGCCCATAAGGCGACGGAATACGCAGCCAGCCGCCAGCCGCATTGTCAGTGATCGGACCCGGAAAGTCCGCCGCAACGCGGGTGTAGGGATCGAACCCGGACTGTGCCACCACCCCCTGTGCGAGGTACGTGTACAGGTCCGTGCTGAACAACGGCGGCGCGCAAAGCAGCGGTGCACACCACATCCAGGTGGCCCGCACGATCTTCCGCGCGTCCGCCTGTCCCGCACGCGCGGAGTGTCCTAATCGGACCCAAGCTGATACCAGGAGGAAAATACCGAGATAGACAACAGCAGTCGCCAGCAGGCGGCCATGGCCGAAGCGCGCGGCGCTCAACACGGTCCTGGACAGCACGGGATCATGCCGCACCGTCGCGCCCGCGCCGAACGCGCCGAGCGAAACCAGTACCGATCCAGCGAGCCCGACGGCAGACGCTCCGCACCCGGGAAACCGCGCAGCCAAGGCGCGTTTCCCGGAGTGCGCCGAGACGGAAGCGCCTCTTCCGGCGAACGCTGGTGTGGAGACGCGTTTACCGACGAGACCGGCGGCAGACGTGCTCGCTCGGGAAGACCTAGTGTCCTGCGTCGTAAATTCGTCGCTAGTTAGA
>NZ_SDLS01000051.1:0-41532 GCF_004522315.1 Amycolatopsis sp. CFH S0740
CCAACAACCAGCACCCGATCACGAACTACAGCTGGAGTAGTAAGACCGGTTCCGAACGCGCGGACCGGCCCGTCAGACTCAGCCCCACGGCAAACGGGTAGCCGCGACGTCGGGTTTCGAGGCGCTCATTCCTGCCGCTCCCGACTCCCCGAAGGACACGGAGCCAGGCGCGCAGCCGACAACGCCGCAGCCCGGGCCACCGGGACGCGCGGCAGCTCGCTGTTCGGAACGGCGTCTCTCGGCCCGGCGACTGTTCCGGGTCGAGAGAGCGCCGTCGCCTCCATCCGCGAAAGCCTCCGAGCGGGAACCGACCCGCTCCGAAATACGGCAGGAACGCATACGGCACACGTGTTTTCGGCTGAACTCCGCGCTGGGCGATCCGCCAAGACTCTTCTCTTCGCTCCCGGGTTCGCGGCTGTCGCGCCGGGAGAAACCTTGTTTTCGACACCTCACCAGCATGTCGAACACCTGTTCGATACCGCATCGCTCGGCCAGGTAAAGCTCGGTCACCCACTCGTTACGGCACACCTCACCGCACGGAGTCATAGCGCGCGCATCGCGCCAAAACCAGCCACTCGCGAACCCCTCGCCTAGCACCCCCGGCCGATCGACCCGGCCTCCTCCTCCAGCGCCCGCACCATCGCCACCGCAGCGGGCTCCGGCCGCTCCCCCGTCACCGCCCACAACGTGCGCCGCAACCCGCCGCACTCGTCGCGTACGGGGATCCATCGGACGTCGGCAGGCAGTGAATCCGCCGCGAACCCGGGCACCAGCGAAATTCCCAGCCCCGCCGCGACCAGGCCCAGCCGGGTCGGCCACGTGCGCACCGCGAACGCGATCGACGGCCCGGCGATGCCCGGCCACGTCCCGAATTCCGGCGAACCGCCCGCGCCGACGATCCACTGCTGTTCGGCCAGTTCGTCCGGCTCGACCCAGCTTCGCCCGGCGAACGGATGCGATTCCGCTACCGCCACTCCGTACCCGATTCCGCTACGCAATTCGCTGCGGCGCAAGCCTTCGAAATCGTATTCCGGAAAACCGTCGCCGGTGACGACCACCGCGACGTCGAGCCGGCCGCGGCGCAGCGACTGGAGTTGCGCGGACGTCGCGGATTCGGCGAGCTGCACCTCCACGCCCGGATGCGCCCGCAGCAGCCGGGAAACCGCGCGCGGCAGCAAAACCGCCGACGCGGCGGGAAATCCGCCGACCGAGATCCGCCCGGCCAGCCGGTCGCGCAGTCCGGCGAGCTCTTTTCCGGCCGCGCTCACGCTTTCCAGCACCCGACCGGCGTGCCGGATCAGCACTTCGCCTGCTGTCGTAGGACGGATTCCACGTGCGTGCCGTTCGAACAACGCGGTTCCAGTAGCACGTTCACTCGCCGCGATCTGCCGCGACACCGCGGATTGCGTGTAGCCGAGCCGATGCGCGGCAGCACTGAACGACCCGGTGCGGGCAACCTCGACCACGACCCGGAGGCCGGTGAGCGTCAGATCAGCCATTCCGCCAACCATATCCGAAACGAACGGCCCCGGACGTCCACAGTAGACGCCAGCGCGGCCCCCTCCCTTGGCCCGCGACGCGAAACACCGGCTCGAACCGGGATTTTCGCGCCCCGAAGGACACCGAGCGTGCCCCAACTACCCCGCCGCGGGTGCCGCCGAACGCCCGAATCGCGGTTGCGGCGAACAGCCGAATTCGCCTGGGCTTCCGGAGCGGGCGAAACATTCGCGCGGAACAGGACGATGTCATTGCCGGGAGCGCCGAAGGGAATCGCCAGCGTGACCGTCGGCCGACGGTCTACTGTGGAATGCCCGCAGTTTACTGGACCCGTGATGTCGTTTCTGGTTGTGCGGCACTTCTCATCGCCGCAAGAGATAACGCGGATTCAGCTCCCGCTCCACGGAGGAGCCGACCCCCAGCCCCACCGAGGCACCGGCTGGTCGCCCACCGGCCCGGCGTCCGGGGCGGAGAACACCACCGCGAGCCTGCTGCCCCACTCCAAATATCCCGCGAGCGCGGCGCGGAACTCCGGGTCATTAGGCAACCCGACCTCGTCCGCAGTAGCCAGCAGCAGCGAAACCCACCGGCGCCGCTGCGGTTCGGTGATCGCGCGGCCAGTGTGCCTGGAAATCATGTGCGCGTGTCCGCCGTGTCGCTCGGTGTACGCGGGCGGTCCGCCGAATACCTCGCCCAGCCAAACCGCCACGTGGGCGGGGTGCGACGGGCTCATCCCCGCGAACACCTCGGCCAGCAGGTCGTCCTCGGGCACTTTCGCGTAGAACGCCTCGGTCAGCCTGGCTAGCGCGGGCGCTCCGCCTGCCCACTCATAGAGCGTCGGCACCGCACCGCCCGGGCCGGTCACTTCGGTGCGTTCGTAATGCCGCATCTCTTCGATCTGCTCGACGTAGGGCCGGATCTCGGCGAAGAACGCGGCGAAATGAGGGCCGCCGCGGAAGCCCTTGAGGTGGGCTTCGGCGGAGGTCCAGACTATGCGGAGGACATAGCTTCCCGGTTCGTCGACGGCGTGCGAGAGTTCGTACTCGTGACACTGTTCCGCGGCGGCGAGCGACTTGGCCGCGCGGCGGTAGGCGGCTTCGAAGTCCGCGTGCCCGCCGTCCGGGATGCGGTACCGGATGTACTCGATGATCACCGGATCACCCAAGCACGCGCCCGGCCGCGCGCCTAGTACGCACTTTCCGGTGCGTACTAGGCGATGATGGAGGGATGAAAGCGCGCTACTCCTGTGCGGTCGAGCTGGCCGTCGACGTCATGGGCGGGAAGTGGAAGCCGGTGATCCTGGCGCGGCTCAAGGAAGGCCCGCACCGCTACGGCCAGCTGCGCCGGGCCATTCCGTCGATCACCGAGAAGGTGCTCACCGAACAGCTGCGGGAGCTGGCCGCGGCCGGGCTGGTGGACCGGACCGAGGTGGGCGGCCGGGTGCCGACGGTCGAGTACCGGCTGACCCCCGAAGGCGACGAACTGCGCCCGGCGCTGACCGCGTTGTACGAATGGGGCAGCCGGTATGCCGAGCGCAACGGTATCCAGGTCGGCGGCTGAACGCTAGCTGAGCAGGTCGGCCAGGACCGCCGCTTCGCTGATGTCGCTGCGTTTGGTCGCGGTCAAGAGAGTCAGCGGGCCCTTTTTCGCCAGTGCGCGCAACTGGTCCAAGGCTTCCGCGCGTTCCGGTTCTTCCAGTTCCGAGCGGTAGCGTTCGGCGAATTCGTCGTAGCGGTCGGGGTCGTGGGAGTACCACTTGCGCAGGTCCGTCGACGGGGAGATCTGCTTGAGCCAGTCGTCCAGATGCGCGCGGTCCTTGCTCAGCCCGCGCGGCCACAGCCGGTCGACCAGGACCCGCGCGCCGTCGCTGGATTCCGGGGCGTCGTAGACCCGGCGTACCTGGACTTGGCGTTTGCTCATCGGGGCAGCGGCTCCTTCCGGTGTCAGCGGTTCCCGTCGCCACCCAGCGTCCGCCGGCAGCCGCCGCGGCGCAAACGAAGGGGGTATAACCCCAGGGTATGGAACTGCGTCAGCTGCGGTATTTCGTGGCCGTGTTCACCGAGGGGTCGATCAGCCGGGCGGCCGGGTTGCTGCTGATGTCGCAGCCCGCGCTGACCAGGCAGATCCGGGTCCTCGAACGCGAACTCGGGACGCCGTTGTTCGACCGGGTGCCGACGGGCGTGCAGGCGACGGTCGCCGGCCGGGCCTTGCACGAGCACGCGCGGCAACTGCTGCGGCTCGCGGACGCGACACGGGAGGTCACGCGGTCCGCGGCTCC
This sequence comes from Amycolatopsis sp. CFH S0740, assembly GCF_004522315.1. Classification (NCBI taxonomy): domain Bacteria; kingdom Bacillati; phylum Actinomycetota; class Actinomycetes; order Pseudonocardiales; family Pseudonocardiaceae; genus Amycolatopsis; species Amycolatopsis sp. CFH S0740. Next base: position 3,776 of record NZ_SDLS01000051.1, read on the forward strand.
GGTCAAGGAGCAGGTCGAGATCGCGTTGCCGCCGGGGATTCCGCAGGACTGGGTGCTCGCGGCGCTCGCGGAAATCCGCCGTCAAGTGCCGGATGCCGCACTGTCGTTTTTGGACGCCAGCAGCACCGAGCAGCTGCGAATGCTCAGCGAGGGGCGGATCGACATCGGGCTGATCCACCAGAACCCGCCGTCGACGCTGCATGGGCGGTTGTTGTTCGAACATCCCTTCGGCGTCGCGATCCGGCCTGGTCACAAGCTTTTCGGACGCGAGCACTGCCGGTTGCGGGATCTCGACGACGTCCGGGTGCTGGCGCATTCGCGGGCGCAGGTCCCGGCCGGGCACGACCAGATGCTCGCCGCGGCGCACGGGCTCGGAGTGTCGCCGAACTGGCGGCTCGCGCGGTTCAACGAGAACGCGCTGGCCTGCGCGGAGGCGGTCGAGGCGGACGCGGTGCTGCTCAGCCGCCCCAGTGCGAACCGGATGCTGCCCGAGTGGGCCTGGAGCGAACTGGTCGAGCCGGGCGTCCCGCTGACGACGTGGGCGGCGTGCCAGCCGCAGACCCGGCGGATCGTCGGCGCGGTCATGGAGGTGCTGGCGAATTTTTAGTGTTGCACTGTTACGCAACGCCGTTTTACTATCGAGGATGTGAGCCCGAGACAGCGTGATGCCGCACTTCGCGAAAGCCTTCTGGCGACGGCCGCCCAGGTGCTGGCCGAGGAAGGCGGTCCAGCCTTGTCGACTCGGCGGCTGGCCCGCGAACTGGGCGTGTCGACGACGGCGGTCTACACCTACTTCGGCAGCGTCGAACAGTTGCGCCGGGAGGTGCGACTGGAGGGCTTTCGCCGTCTCGAAGAAACGATGGACTCGCCCGCCGAGGACCCGGTGACCGCCCTCGCCGCGGCGGTGGCGGCATTTTTCCGGTTCGGGATGGCCGAACCGCATCTGTACCGGGCGATGTTCGTCGACCGTCCGCTGGACGACGACCGTGCGGGCGAGGCCTGTTTCTTGCTGCTGCGGAAGCTTCTCGACCAGGCGGTGGGGTCCGGCCGGTTTCCCGGCGTGCCCGCGGAGCAGACGGAAATGTGCGCGGCTCAGGTGTGGAGCACGCAGCACGGGCTGGCGACGATGGTGCTCAGCGGCGCGTTGCCGGAGGCCGCGGGGCGGGCGGCGCTAGCGGATCTGCTGGTACGGCTGGCGATCGGGTACGGCGACGCGCCCGACCAGGCGGCGCGGTCAGTGGCGGGAGCGCTGCAGTGAAGCGGCGTTTCCTTGGCAGCAAAGGAAACCCCGCACCGAGACCGCGGATCGACACGCCGTCCGGGATCGTGCTGTCCGCAATCCCCTCGGCGGTCCTCGCGCCGCTCAACGCCGTCGCCGGCACCGGAATCGCGGTCGGCGCCGCGGCTGCCCTCGCCGCCGTGCTCGCAGCGGTCCGGATCCGGCGCGGAGATCCGAAGGGACCGGCGTTCGGCGGGCTGGTCGGCGTCGGCATCGCCGGGTTCATCGCCTGGCAGACCGGATCCGGCGGCGGGCTTTTCCTGCCCGACCTCGTCTGGTACCTGCTGGCCGCGCTGGTGCTGGCCGGGTCGATCGTCGTGCGGCGGCCGCTCGTCGGTATCGGCTGGGCGGCGATCGGCCGCGCCGGGACCGAACGCGCCGCGCGCCGCCGGTTCACGGTCGCGACCGCGATCCTCGCCGCGGGGTTTCTCGTCCGGGCGGCGGTGACCGGCCTGCTCAGCCTCGACCCGGCGAACGCCTGGCTGGTCGCGGCCAAAGTCGCGACCGGACTGCCGGGCACGCTGGCCGGGCTGGCCGTCCTCGCCTGGGCACGGCCCCGTCCGGGAGCCCGGCCGGACCGGACTCCCGAACGGGCCAGGCTCAGCCGGTGGCCAGAACCTTCAGCCGGTCGATGCCCGCACTGAAGTAGTCCTGGTCGAGCGGCGTCGAGGTGTACTGCCAGAAGGTGTAGAAGCCCCAGTTGTACGGCAGCGCGCCCGGCGACGACGAGTACGCCGCCACCCACAGCGGGTTGGTCGAGCTGAAGTCGCCCTTGTTGCCGGTGCACTGGGTCCACCAGCTGGTGGCCGTGTAGATCACCGGCCAGCGCGACGTCTTCGCGTGGTACTCGTCGCTGAACGCCTTGATCCACGACACCATCGCGGACTGGCTCAGCCCGTAGCAGGCGGAGTTGGGTCCCCATTCGATGTCGAGCGTGCCCGGCAGGGTCTTGCCGTCCTTCGACCAGCCGCCGCCGTGCGCGACGAAGTAGTCGGCCTGCGCCGCGCCGCCCGAGAGGTCGGGGCGGCCGTAGTGGTACGCGCCGCGGATCATGCCGACGTTGTACGAACCGTTGTACTGCTGGGTGAAGTCCGGGTTCTGGTAGCCGGTGCCCTCGGTCGCCTTCACGTAGGCGAACCGTTTGCCCTGGTTCCAATAGGACTGCCAGTCGACCGCCCCTTGGTAGCTGCTCACGTCGATGCCCGACGTGGTCGCCTCGACCGACGCCGGCGCGACCCCCGTGCCGCCTCCTTCGTGCGCCCGGATGGAGGCGCCCATCTGGTGGTTGTCCGGAGTTTCGGCCGAGGTGCCCGAGGCCGCGGCAGGTGCGGCCCCAGCGTCCGGCGCGGTCGCCACGAGCAGGGCGGCAGCCGCGGCGAGCACCGCACCGGTCAGGCGGCGGCGCGCCCTCCCGGCGGGTCCCCAGTGGTGAGTGGTCATGACAGGTCCTTTCGGATGCCCTCGCGACGCGCCACCCGATCAGGTGGCACGAGGACCTGATTCTGTTACTAAATGTGATGCACTGTCACTGCTCCAAGAGAACTAATTTCCACTTGACCGGACAACGAGAAAGACATTCTCAGTAGGCCGTTGCGGTCGAGTTCCGCGAAAACGCCGCCGTCCGGCCGCCGCCGCCTTACTCTCCTCGGCCATGTCGAAACCTCGAAGAACCCGGACGATCCTCCAGCTCCTGGTCGTGCTCCTGACCCTGGCCGCTACCGGCACCGCACACGCGAGCGAGCAGACCTTGCTGCACTTCAACCACGGCTACGGCGTCCTCGACCGCGAGACCGCCGACGCCATCGAGCATTCGGCCTATCTCAAGGACTTCGCGAACTTCCAGGTCCGCACCACCACGGGCGCGGGCGGCGAAAAATGGACCGGCCGCTACCTGATGGGCCGGGAAACCTACGTGGAACTCTTCGGTGTCGGCGACGTCCCCGGCAAGGACGGCGACCTCGGTTCGGCGGGCCTGGGAGTCTCGGTCGAACACACCGGACAACTGTCCACAGTGGTCCAGCGCCTCCACGATGCGGGGATCACAAACCCGCTGGAATTCCTGCAAACCCGCGACTTCGGCGACGGCAAGCCGGTCCCGTGGTTCAACGGAGTCTTCACCACCGACCAGTACGACACCTTCGGCGCGTGGGGCATGGAATACCGCGAGGAGTACTTCGCGGACCCGCGCAGCAACACCGGCCCCGCGCAATACCCCGGCGACATCAGCCGCAATCGGTACCTGCCGGACGACTACCGCAACCACCAGATGCGCGACGTCACCGGCATCCGCCTGGGCATCACGGCACGCGACCTGGGCAACACCCTGCCCCTGCTGCGCGCCGGAGGAATGACCGTACGTCAGTTCCCCACCGGCGCCGTCGCCTTCGACGGCATGACCACCATCCGCTTCGACACCGTAACCGCAGACCAAGTCGGTTTGCGCCAACTCGACCTGGCTCTGAACGGCCCCGCTGGCACGCGGCACGTTGAGCAGCTGGGGCACTCGACTCTCGCTGTTGGCCCAGGTGCGCACGCTCGCTGGACCTTCGCTATCCGTAGCTGATCCGTACGTGAGGGGACCCCTGAGGGAATCAGATTCCGTCAGGGTTCCCCTCACGACCGCTACCGAGTTGTGAGGGGTCCCTTCACGGACCGGCCCGCCCCGTCGCCGGGTGCGCCCCAATGCGGCATTGGGTGCATCCCACGCACCGAACGCCACATTGGGTGCATCTGACGCACCCAATGCCACATTGGGGATCTTCACCGGAGCGCGGTGTGCGGTGGGTTCGTGGTAACGGTGTTTGTCAGGGCGCGGCGGAGAACCGGCCGATGCTGCACATCGGCCGGACCGAAGCCCATGCACCACAGCGACTGAGAAGATCTCGTTGGGGGCACTAACGCACACCGGAACCGATGCACCCAACCATCGAGGGCACCCAGCCCCTCCCCCGCACCCCGATACGAAGCGCATCTGCGGTTCGGGGGTGCTTGTCAAGGCATCTTTCCCGCCTTGACAAGCACCCCCGAACCGTCAGCACAATCAACCTTCGGGGTGCCCCACGCAACCAAGGAACGCGATGTCGCCGCCAGGCGACGAGCAGTCACCCCTCCTCCTCCCCAGACCGCAACACAGCCAACTCAGTACGCCCCCGAATCCCCAGCTTCGCGTAAATCCGCGTCAAGTGATATTGCACAGTCTTCACCGACAAAAACAACTCCGCAGCCACCTCCCGATTGGACTGCCCCCGAGCCACCATCCGCGCCACCGCTTCCTCCTGCGGCGTCAACGAATCCACCCCTCCCCGCGGCAAATGCACCCCACCGGCCCGCAACTCTCGCTCACACCGAGCCACATACGTAACCGCCCCCAAAGAAGCGAACCCGTCCCGAGCAGCAACCAGTTGCGTATCCGCCCGAGCCCGCCGACCCAACCGCCGCAACGTCTGTCCGTAAGCGAACGCGATCCGAGCCTGGTCATACCGCAACGGCAACCCCGAAATCATCTCCACCGCAGCATCAAACGCCGCCACCGCCCCGACATGATCATTCCGCGCCCCCAGCAACCGCCCCCGCGCAGCAGCAAGCCGAGCCCGAGCCGAAGCATGCTCCCGCTTCCCGGCAGCCCGCTCATGCGGAGCCAAAAAGGCATTCGCCTCGTCAGACCGTCCACTAAGGACCAAGGCATGCGCGTACAGATCATGCCAAGGCCAATGCCCCGGCTCATCCACCGAAGTCGGCAACGACAACCGAGTCAACGGATGCAATGCCCGCAAAACCCCAGCAGAATCCGCCGCTGCCTCCGCGACCTGCGCCCGGGCCAGCAAAGCAGGAACCCGCATGATCTCGTAATCCTGCGGCCCGGAAGCACAAGCCAGCAACGCCTCCTCCGCCCGCGCCTGATCCCCGCGCAACGCGTGCACCGCGGCGGAGGTCCAATGCAGCAAAGGCGCGGTAAGCACAATTCCCGTCCGGTCCACCAGCACGAGTGCTTCCCGAACCACCCGCAGAGCGTCGTCCCATTCTCCGCTCAGGAACAACGTCCGCGCCAGCCAAGCCTGCGCCCACAAGGAAATCCGCGCCGAACCGCCCAAATAACTAGTGGGCACAGCACTTTCCAGATCCACCCGGGCGTCGTCGATCCGATCGGTGAGCAGGTTCAGCCATCCCCGCGCCATCACGATCCGCTGCGCCTGCGCACCATGCCGGATCCGCTCAGCCAATTGTGCGTAATCCCGCCGAGCCTGCTTGGCCCGCCCCGAAGCAGCGAGCCCGAGACCTCGGATCGCCGCCGCCTCCACTGCGGCCGGGGTCTCCGGCACGGCCAGTTCAAGAGCGCGATCCGCCCACCGCACGAGGTCCTCTGCCGAGTACCGGCAAAGCGCGTCAAGCACGTACCGCTGACATATCAACGCGGCCGTCTCCGGGTCCCGCGAAGCGTTGACGATATCCCACGCCCGGCTCAGCCGTCCGCCAGCTTCAGCGGCTCGACCCCGCACCACCGCCAGATAACCCAGCACCGCGTCCCGCAACGGCGTCTCGCGCACGCTCTCGACTTCCGGAGCCAGCGCAGCCGCCCGGAACACATCGCCAGCACCGATCAGCGCATCGACGGCCCGGGTGATCCGGGCCTGGCGCAGCTCAGCATCCTCGGTAAGCCGCCCAGCGTCGTTGAGCAGCACCGCAGCCGTCCCCCACGCCCCGGCCGCAGCCCGCTCGACCGCCAGCGCGTCGAGCCGATCCGCGACGCTCGCGTCCGGCACCGGGCTGGCCGCGACCAGCAACCGCAAGCTCCGCGCCGGATCCTCGACCAGTTCCGCCGCCCGCCGCTGCAGCTTCGACCGCCGTTCCGGACCCAGTCCGGCGAGCACCGCCGCGCGAACCATCGGATCCGGCGGCCCCACCTCGGCGAGCCCGCGCGGCGCGAGTTCGACCAGCCGCGCCGCGCACGCCTCGTCCAGCACCGGCAACGGATCGCCGTCGAGATCGGCCAGCGACGCCACCGACCGCACCGCCGCACCAGTGCCGAGTACCGCGGCGGCCGCGACAAACCGTTCCGCCGCAGGGGAAAGCCGCGAGACCCGTTCGCGGACCGAAGCGGCGACCGCGGCCGGTGCGGGCAGATTCGGATCGAACCCCGCCCACGTCGTACGCGGAACTTCGGTCAGCAGCTGCACGACATTGCGCGGCCGGCCAAGAGTGTGACGGCACAATCGTTCAGCCATCGTCGGGTGCAAGGCGATGCCGCGCGCCGAGGCCAATTCGGACACTTCCGCAGCGTCAAGTGGCGGAATGCGCACCTCGTCGCCGGACATCCGGGCAAGCAGCTCCAGAACGTCCGCACGTGCGCGAGAATCGCCGGTCGCGACAGTGAGCAGCACCGTCGCCCGCGTCGCCGGATGGTGTCGCAGCAACGACGACAGCGTCCGCACGGAGTCCACATCGGCCAGTTGCGCATCGTCGATCACCAGCAACGTCCCAGGCACCAGCTCCGCCGCAATCCGGCTGGCAAGCGGCAGCGGCCCGCCGTCGGTCGACAGGCCCGGGAACAGCTGCCGCAGCACGGCGAACGCGCTGTCGCTCTCCCATTCGGCCGCGGTCGCCTGGAGCACCGGGCCGGGGAACGCGTCGGCGGCCCGTCGCGCCAGCGTGGTGCGCCCGGACCCGGCCGGACCGCACAGCAGCACCGCGCGTCCTGCCCGGGACAGCAGGCCGGCCAGCTCCTCCGCCGCGGTCGTCACGGTCCTCCCCGCTTCGCCGAATGCCTCCGTCAGCCGGGATCGCCCCCGGCCACGGGCAGGACGGTGCCGGTGACGTACGAGGCCTCGTCCGAGGCCAGGAACGCGATCGCCGCGGCCTGCTCGTCCAGGGTGCCGTACCGCTTGAGCAATGACGACCCGACAGTCTGGTCGATGTGCGCCTGGAACCACTCCCGTTCCTGGTCAGTGGCCGGATCGGGGCCGCCGCGCGGGATCCGCCGCGGCGGGGCCTCGGTGCCGCCCGGCGCGGTCGCGACCACGCGGATGCCCGCGTCGGCGTACTCGAACGCCAGCGACGCGGTCAGCGCGTTGATCCCGCCCTTCGCCGCCGAATACGGGATCCGGTGGATGCCCCGGGTGGCCGCCGACGACACGTTCACGATCACCCCGCCGCCCCGCTGCGCCATCGACGGCAGCGCGGCCCGGCAGGAGAACAGCGTGGTCAGCAAGGACCGGCGCAGTTCGGCCTCGATCTCGTCCGGGCCGAACTCGGTGAACGGCTTGAACCGCAGCGCGCCGCCGACGTTGTTCACCAGCACGTCGATCCGGCCGAACCGAGCCAGCGCGGCTTCCACGACCGCCTGCGCGCCGGCCCAGGTCTCCAGGTCGGCGACCACCGCGGCGGCTTCGGGAAGCTCGTCAGCAAGGCCGCTGACCAGGCCGGACCGGTCGGCGAGCACCAGCGCGCCGCCCTCCGCGGCGATCCGCCGGGCGGTCGCCTCGCCGATCCCCTGCGCGGCCCCGGTGACCACCACGACCTTGCCCGCGAACCGCCCCGGCGACAGGAATTTCGGTCGCGCCGCCGCGCCGCCCATCGCCCGCCGGGTGGTGACCTTCGACCGTTCCGCGTGCTCGGCGACCAGCCGTCGCGCGGTCGCCCGGTCCCCGGATTCGAACGCGGCGACCAGGTCCAGGTGGTCTTGCGTGCATCGCGGATGGCACCAGGTCGCGTTGCGCAGCGTCTCGGCCATGTGGCCCTTCACGCCGAGCGCCTGATATGCCTGCAGCAGATGCTCGTTGCCGGTGAGCGTGAACAGGTAGTCGTGGAACGCCGCGTTGGTTTCGGTGTAGGCGGCGGCGTCCAGGAACCGGTCACCGTCCACATAGGGCACGGTCGACTCGGCGAGCAGCCGGTATCCGGCGAGCTGGCCCGAGGTCAGCCGTCCGATGGTCAGTTCGAGCGCACCCAGTTCGAGAGCTTGCCGGGCCTCGAAAACGGCGTCCGATTCGTGCACCGAGGGGTGCTCCTCGCCGATTTCGTACTCGCCCGGCGTTTCCTCGGCCGCGGGCAGCATTTCCTGGCCCGCGATCGTGCGCGCGACCCGCGCTTCTTCCGCCGCGGACAACACCGCCCCGGCCCGCAACGGGGCCAGTTCGGCCTCCGGGAAGAGCTCCTGCCCGGCCAGCGCGCGGCCCGCGACGAACTCCAGCTCCGGTTCAGGTTCCGGCAGTGCCGCGACAACCGGCTCGACTGGGATCTCAGGCGCCCGGACTGGCGCCGCCAGCGCGAACTTCTCGTAGTAGAACCCGGTCGGCTCGAACCCGGCGGACGCGAAATGCCCGCGCACCGCCTCCACCATCGGCGGCGGGCCGCACAGGTACACCGCGACATCCCCGCCGTGCAGGTGCTCGTCCCGGATCAGCGTGGTCACGTAACCCTTGTTCGGCGCGGCGCTCCCCGGATCCGACACGCAGTAGTCCCAGGTCAGGCCCGGAACCTCGGCGGCGAGCTTGTCCAGCGTCGCGGTCTCGACCAGGTCGTCGTCGGTGCTGACGCCGTACACGAGATGCGCCGGCCGGGCCACGCCGGAATCGCGCATAGTGCGCACAATCGACAGAATCGGCGCGAGCCCGGTGCCTCCGGCGAGCAGCAGCACCGGCCGGTCCGTCTCGCGCAGGAAGAAACTCCCGTGCGGGCCGGTGAAGGTCAATTCGTCGCCGGATTTCGCCCGCCCGGTCAGGTAATCCGACATGACGCCGCCCGGCGTGAGCTTCACCAGGAAGGTCAGCCGCTTGTCGTCCGGCGCGTTGCTGAACGAGTACGACCGCGTCACCTCGGTCCCCGGGACGGTGATGTTCACGTACTGCCCCGGCAGAAACGCGAGCCGGTCCCGATCGCTGATCTCGACGGTCAGCGACATCGTCGTCGGCGAAAGCCGTTCCAGCGCGACGAGAGTTCCGTGATGCTCGGCGGCCTGCGTCTTCGCGACCGCCGACGTGCTCGCGATCTGCAGCACCAGATCGGACTTCGGCTTCATGCTGCACGGCAGGACGTAACCGCGCTCCGCCTCGTCCGCGCTCAACGCGTCTTCGAGATAAGACCCGCCCTCGTACTCCCCCGATTCGCAGAACGCCTTGCAGGTTCCGCACGCGCCGTCGCGGCAGTCGAGCGGAATGTTGATGCGCTGCCGGTACGACGCGTCCGCGACCGTCTGGTCCGCCGCACAGGTGACGAAGCGCGTGACGCCGTCCTCAAAGGACAGAGCGATCCGGTGGTTCATGACCGCCTCCGCTCAGAAGTGGTACACGTCGACGACGTGGTGGATGTAATCGTTCTTGAGCACCACGGTCTTCCGCCGGATCAGCGGGGACGGCCCGGAGAAATCGACGGTGTAGAACGAAGTCCCGTAATAGGGGTCGACCGTGTTGTAGCGGAAATACATCGTGTGCCAGTTGAACCGCACGTCCACCAGATCGCCGTGCCGCTCGATCAGTTCGACATTGGTGATGTTGTGGCTCGTCCGCGGTTCCGGAAGGGACGTCGCGCTCGAGCGTTCGGTGCGGATCCGGAACACCCGGTCCTCGAGCCCGCCCTTGTTCGGGTAGTAGATCAGCGAAATGTCGCGCTGCGGGTCCTCGGTGAGCAGATCGTCGTCGCCCCAGGACGGCATCCAGTACACGACGTCGTCGGCGTAGCAGTCCAGCCACTTCTCGAACTCGCGGTCGTCCAGGTACCGCGCCTCGCGGTAGAGGAACTGTTCGACATCGTGCTGGGTGATGGTCTTCTCGGCGGCGGCGGTCATCGGGCTTCTCCTCGAACGGCCTGCTCGCGGGCGATCGCCGCGCGCATGGTTTCCTGCCAATACCCGTGCTGCACCGGATAAAGGCCCTCGTCCTCGTTCTTCTGACCGGCCGACACCACCCCGTCCAGCCCCAGCGACGACGCGACCTCGTCCGGTCCGGTGAGCCAGTGCTGCGCGCCGCGGCTCATGTCGTTCCAGGGCGCGGCCGTCGCGCGGAAGGTGAGCTGGCAGGACCGGAATTCCTCCAGGTCGTCCGGCGTCGCCATGCCCGAGGCGTTGAAGAAGTCCTCGTACTGCCGGATCCGCCACGCCCGCGATTCGGCGCTCTCGCCCTTCGGCGCGATGCAGTAAATGGTGACCTCGGTCTTGTCCGGCGCGATCGGGCGGAAATGCCGGATCTGCGTGGAGAACTGGTCCATCAGGTACACGTTGGGGTACACGCAGAGGTTCCGGGACCCGCGCACCATGAACTCGCCCTTGGCGTCGCCGTAGCGATCCTTCAGCTCCGCCATCCGCGGCCACAGCGGCCGGTCCTGCGGGTTGCCCGCCCAGGTCCACAGGCACAGGTGCCCGTGCGGGAACGACCAGTACCCGCCGCCGGACTTGCCCCACGACCCGGCGTCGAGGGTCTTGGTGTCGTTCGCCGATTCGCCGGTGTTGCGCCGGGCCGTGGTGGCGGCGTAATTCCAGTGCGTCGCGGTGACGTGGTAGCCGTCCGCGCCGTTCTCCGCCTGGACCTTCCAGTTGCCGTCGTAGGTATACGTGGAGGCCCCGCGCAGTACTTCAAGCCCCTCCGGCGACTGGTCCACGAGCATGTCGATCACCTTCGTGGCGTCGCCGAGATGCTCGGTCAGCGGCAGCACGTCCGGGTTGAGGCTGCCGAACAGGAACCCGCGGTAGGACTCGAAGCGGGCGACCTTCGTCAGGTCGTGCGAGCCGCCGGTGTCGAACGACTCCGGGTAGCCCGCGCCGTCCGGGTCCTTGACCTTGAGCAGCTTGCCGTCGTTGCGGAAGGTCCAGCCGTGGAACGGGCAGGTCAGCGTCGGCCGGTTGTCGCGTTTGCGCCGGCAGATCATCGCGCCGCGGTGCGCGCAGGCGTTGATCAGGCAGTGCAGGTCGCCTGCCTTGTCGCGGGTGACGACGACGGGCTGGCGGCCGATCGTGGTGGTGAAGTAGTCGCCGGGGTTCGGCAGCTGGCTCTCGTGCGCGAGGTAGATCCAGTTGCCCTCGAAGATGTGCTTCATCTCGAGTTCGAAGATCTCCTCGTCGGTGAAGATCCGGCGGTTCGCGCGGTACACGCCCGCCTCCGGGTCCTCCACCACCGCGTCCGCGACTACGGAAGCAGCGTGGTCCAGCGTCTCGGTCATGACTCCTCCAACGGGCCTCTGATCTGCACTGATCGGCTCCCCAGCAGGGCGTTTCCCGCACTGTGCCAGCCCGTGGCCGCCGCCACACCAGGGCAAGACCCAGTCCTGACCTAGGGTGTAATTATTCGATGTCGTTTATCAATCGCACGTAAATCGCTCCTTGTCTTCACTCAATGCCGGAACTTACGGTGAGCGGGACCACGCGAGGAGCCGGTGAGGAGGCAGCCCGATGGAACTGCGCCACCTGCGGTACTTCGCCGCCGTCGCCGAGACCTGCCACTTCGGCCGCGCCGCCGAACGCCTGCACCTCGCCCAGCCCGCGCTGTCGCACGCGATCCGGCAGTTGGAGGACGAGCTCGGCGTCGCCCTGCTCAGCCGCACGACGCGGCAGGTGCAGGTCACCCCGGCGGGCCGGTTCTTCCTGGCCGAGGCCCAGCGGATCCTGGACGCCGTCGAGGCGGGTGCGCGCGGAGCCCGGCGCATCGCCGACGGCCGCCGCGGCCTCGCCCGGATCGGCTTCACCGGCACCGCCGCGCTGTCGCACCTGCCGCAGGTCGCCCGCGCGCTGCAGCACCGGCTGCCCGAGGTCGAACTCGAGGTGCACGCCGACCTGCTCACCGGCGAGCAGTGCGAACAGCTGCGCGACGGCACGCTCGACATCGGCGTGCTGCGTCCGCCGGTCACCGGCGGAGACCTCGACCTGCGCATCGTCGAGACCGAGCCGCTCGTGCTCGCCGTCCCGGCCGACCACCGGCTCGCGGTGGAACCGGTCGTGGCGATGAGCGATCTGCGCGCCGAAGCTTTCGTCACCTATCCGGCCAGCTACTCCGTCGTCAACGAAGCGGTCCTGCGCAGTTGCCGCGACGCCGGATTCACCCCGCAACGCGAGCACGAAGCGGCTGGCACCGCGGTGCTGCTCGCACTCGTCGCCGGCGGTCTCGGCGTCGGCGTCGTCCCCGCGTCCGCGCGGGCGCTGCCGCTGGCCGGGGTCGTGTTCCGCGACCTCGCCGGGGCGGCCACCGTCCAGCTCGCGCTCGCCTGGCACCGCGACCGGGCCTCGGCACTGGTCCCGGCCGTGCTCGACGCGCTCGGCGAGCTGTTCCCCGTCGAAGTGCCCGTGTCAGGGAGGACACGATGAAGATCACCCGGGTGGAGGCGATCCCGTTCGCCATCCCCTACCGCAAACCGCTGCGTTTCGCTTCCGGCGAGGTGCACACGGCCGAGCACGTGCTGGTCCGCGTGCACACCGACGACGGCGTGGTCGGCGTTGCCGAGGCACCGCCCCGGCCGTTCACCTACGGCGAGACGCAGGCCGGGATCGTGGCCGTCATCGAGACCGTGTTCGCCCCGCAGGTGGTGGGCCTGAGCCTGCTCGAACGCGAGACCGTGCACGCCCGGCTCGGGCGCACGGTCGGCAACCCGGCTGCGAAGTCCGCTGTGGACATGGCGATCTGGGACGCGCTCGGGCAAAGCCTCGACGTCTCGGTCACCGAACTGCTCGGCGGCTACACCGACCGCATGAAGGTGTCGCACATGCTCGGCTTCGACGAGCCTGCCGCGATGGTCGCCGAGGCGGAACGGATTCGCGACAGCTACGGCATCACGACGTTCAAGGTGAAGGTCGGCCGCCGTCCGGTTTCCCTCGACACCGCGGTCGTTCGCGCGTTGCGGGAGCGCTTCGGCGCCGAGGTCGACCTGTACGTGGACGGCAACCGGGGCTGGACGGCCGCGGAATCCGCCCGCGCGATGCGGGAAATGGCCGACCTCGACCTGCTGTACGCCGAGGAACTGTGCCCCGCCGACGACGTGCTCGGCCGCCGCTGGCTCGTGTCGCAATTGGACGTTCCGTTCATCGCCGACGAATCCGCGGTGACCCCGGCCGACGTGACCCGCGAGATCCTCGGCGGGTCGGCCACCGCGATCAGCATCAAGACCGCCCGCACCGGCTTCACGCGTTCGCAGCGCACGCACCACCTCGCGGAGGGCCTCGGGCTGGAAGTCGTGATGGGCAACCAGATCGACGGCCAGATCGGTTCACTGTGCACTGTCGCGTTCGGATCGGCGTACGAGCTGACGTCGCGCCGTCCCGGCGAACTGTCCAACTTCCTCGACATGACCGACGACCTGCTCGCCGAACCGCTGTGCATCGCGGACGGCGAACTGGTCATCCGCCCCGGCGCCGGCCTCGGCGCCGCACTCGACCCCGGCAAGCTCCGGCACTACCGGCAAGACCGCTGAGCCGGAAACCCCGATGGATCAAGGAGGATTCATGACTGCCACGCATTCCCCCACCGCCGCCGCGTCCGGAGCCAACGCCACCGAACGGTTCAAGAGCGACAAGCTCGCCGGCGTCGCGGGCACCCCGAAGGAACGGGTCAGCCTGCTCGCCCGCGAGGTGCTGGAGGCCGTGCACGCGACCATCCGCAAGCACAAGGTGACCTACGAGGAGTACAACGCGCTCAAGTCGTGGCTGATCAGCGTCGGCGAGGACGGCGAATGGCCGCTGTTCCTCGACGTCTGGGTCGAGCACGTCGTCGAGGACGTCGCCACCGAGCACCGCAAGGGCAACAAGGGCACCATCGAAGGCCCCTACTACGTGCCGGACGCCCCCGAGCAGGGCGCGCGCGGTTCGGTTCCCTCGCGGGAAAACGAGCCGGGCACGCCGCTCACCTGGACCGGACAGGTCACCTCGACCACCGGCGCGGCGCTGGGCGGCGCGAAGGTCGAACTGTGGCACGCGGACGCGGACGGGCTGTACTCGCAGTTCGCGCCGGACATCCCGGAGTGGAACCTGCGCGGCACCTTCACCACCGACGACGAGGGCCGCTTCGAAATCCACACCGTGCGGCCCGCGCCGTACCAGATCCCGACCGACGGCGCCTGCGGCAAACTGATCGCGGCGGCGGGCTGGCACGCGTGGCGTCCGGCGCACCTGCACGTCAAGGTGTCCGCGCCGGGCCACGAACTGCTCACCGCGCAGCTGTACTTCCCGGGCGACGAGCACAACGACGACGACATCGCGTCCGCGGTGAAGCCGGAACTGCTGCTCGACCCGAAACCCGCGGACAACGGCGAGACGATCGAGTACGACTTCGTCCTCGACCCGGCCTGATTCGATCGGAGAACCATGCTCTACCACGTGCGGATGGACGTCCGCATTCCCCCGGACCTGGACCCGGCGGTCCGCGACGCCCTCATCGCGCGCGAGAAGGAGTACAGCCAGCAGCTGCAGCGCAGCGGGAAATGGCCGCACATCTGGCGGATCGCCGGGGAGTACGCGAACTACTCGGTGCTCGACGTCGCCGACCACGACGAGCTGCACCAGATCCTGTCGAACCTGCCGCTGTTCCCGTACATGGACATCCAGGTGACCGCACTCGCGCGGCATCCGTCCAAAGTGGACTGACTCACTCGCCGACCGTCACCACCCGGTCCGCGTGCCCGGCCAGCAGCGGATCGTGGGACGCCACCACAACCGCCGTCCCGCGATCCGCTGCCCGGCGCAAAGCCGTCAGCACCATCTCGGCGTGCGCACGGTCCTGATGCGACGTCGGCTCGTCCGCCAGCAGCACCAGCGGTCCCGCCGCCAAAGCCCGCGCCACCGCGCCCCGTTGCTGCTCCCCGCGCGAAACCTCGCTCGGCAGCCGATCCGCCAGCTTCGCGAGGTCCAGGGTTTCCAGCAGTTTCGACTGATCCGGCGGCTCCACCGCGGTCCGCGCGGCGAACGCCAGGTTGTCCGCGACCGTCAACTCCTCGAACAGCGCGATCGACTGCGGCACGAAAGCCAGCGCGTGCCACGGCTGTTCCGAAACCGGCAGGTCCGGCATCGGCGGATGCGCGGTGACGGTCCCGCTGTCCGGCTTGTCCCAGCCGCCCGCGATCATCAGCAGCGTGCTTTTGCCTGAGCCCGACGGGCCGGTCAGCGCGACCAGTTCGCCCGCCGCCAGGTCCAGGCTCGTGTGCCGCAGCACCGGCATCCCGCCGTGCGAACGGCTTACGTCGGACACGCTGAGCAGCGCATTCACCGGACTCTCCCGTCCACCAGCTCCACCACGTCATCCGCCGCCTCGGCCAGCACCGGATCATGGGTCGCGACCACCACGGTCTGCCCCGACTCCGCCAGCGCACGAAACGCCTCCGCCACCAACCCGGCCGACGAACGGTCCAACTGCGCAGTCGGCTCGTCCGCCAGCACCGCATCCGGGTCACCGACCGCGGCGAAGGCCAGCGCGGTCCGTTGCTGCTCGCCGCCGGAAAGCTGACGCGGACGGTGGCCGCGGCGGTGGTCCAGACCCAGCCGCTCCAGCAAGGCCAGGGAAAGGCTGGTGCCGCGCATTTTCGCGGCCAGCTCCAGATGTTCTTGCACGGTAAGGTAATCCAGCAGATTGTCGACGGGATTCTGGAAGACGTAACCGATCCGCCGTCGCCGTACCGCCCGGCGCGCTCGCGCGGACAACGCGGTGACGTCGGTGCCGCCGACCTCGACCCGGCCCTCGTCCGGTCGTTCCAGGCACGCCAAGAGACGCAGCAAGGTCGATTTGCCGGAGCCAGAGGGGCCGACCAGCGCGGTGATCCGGCCGTGTGCGGCGGCGATCGACACCTCGTGCAGAGCGGTCAGCGAACGACCGGCGGTGCGGTAGCTGTGCGTCAAACCGGTACCCCGGACAGCATCAGGCAGTGTCACGCAACACCTCCGAAGGCAGTGCCCGCGCAGCCGCGCGTTGGGCCGCATAAGTAACGACAAGCGCGACGACCACCGCCGCGAGCAGCAATTGCCCACCCGGTCCCCACGGCACCGGGATCACGGTGCCGGGCGGCGTCGCCGGATCGAGGTCGTAACCCTCGTAAGTCACCGAGACCGCGACGGCTGCGAACCCGACGCCCAAAGCGAATCCGGCCGCCAGCAACCCGCCGACTTCGTACGCAAGCGCTCGCCAATGCGCGCCCGAGGTGATGCCCATCCGTCGCAAGAGGACATACGCTCCGCGCCGCGCGCGAGCCCGGGCGTTGAGATACAACAACAGTCCAACTAGGACTACGACACCGACCAAAGCGGACACTGCGGTCAAGAACGCGAAAGTGTAAGTGACTCCGCCGTAGACGCCGTGCGCGGTGACGTCGGTCGCGCGGCTCACCGTCCCGGCCGGAACCCCGGCTTTGCCCAGTTCCGGCAGCACCTGCGCCGGATCGCCGCGAGCCCACAGCTCGCGGTGCACGCTCTCTCCGGCGAACTTGGCGAGAATGTCCTTGCGCAGCAGCAATTCCGGGAATCCGGCGCTCTTCCCGGGCAGCTGCGCCACCGTGATGACGCGCAACGGCAGGTCTTTGCCGCCGATGCTCAGTGTCGCCTGCGCAGGTGCGTCCGGGACCCCGGCGATGATGCCGACCGCATTGTCGCCGGACAGCTCGTCCAGCAGCTCCGGCAGGGTCGGCCCGCTGAGGTGGTCGTCCCAGAACGCGGCTGAGCCGAACGTCGCCGGGTCGACGCCGAGCACGTTCACCGTCTTGCTGCCCAGGTACGCCGAGTCGTAGCGGTCGACCAGCGCGGCCTGCCCGGCGAGGCCGGGCGGGATCGCGGCGGGGCCGGTCAGATGCACCACGACGTCCGAGCCGACCACGAGCTGACCCTCGTCGGCGAGCGTGCGCTGGACGGAACTGGTGACGGTGGTGGCGAAAATCGACAGCGCCACCGGTACCGCGGTCGCCCCGACCAGCACGGCTGCCGCTGCGGGGGCCGAAGCCAGCCGCCGCCAGGCCAGGAACGCCACCGCGCGTTCCCGCCGCACCGCACGCACGCGCGGCAAGGTCAGCCGCACGATCCGGGTCACCAGCATCGCCAGGCCCAGCACCAGCAGCAACGGCACGACGATCAGCCGCGGCGGGATCCGCGCGACCGAGCCCGCCTGGCCGAGCCCGGTCTGCGTGCCGTCGCCGAGCGCGAAGTAGCAGACCACCGCGGCGACCAGCGGGAGGATTTCCCACGGCAGATGCCGGATCCGCGACGTGCGCGCGTCGAACATCGCCCGCGTGCGCAAGACGACCGACCCGGCGATCCCGGCCAGTGTCGCCAGGAACGCCACCGCCGCGCCGCCGATCGAAAAGCCGAGCGCGGACGACGTCACCAGCGGGCTCGGCCCCAGCGCGCTCACCAGCCCGCGCGCGGCGAACCAGCCGCCGACCGTGCCGAGCAGTGCGATGGAACCCAGCTCCAGCAACGCTTTCCCGGCCAGCGCACCCGGCCCCGCCCCGCGCGCGGACAGCACCGCGAGCTCGGCCCGGCGGCGTTCGACCCAGAACGACCCGACCGTCGCCGAAATGACCAGCCCGGTGAGCGACCCGGCGACGCCGATCGGCACGACCGTGGCGGCGAGCGAGGATTCGACCTGGTCCGCGCGGTCCGCGATGCCGCCCAGCGACGACGTGAACTGCATCCGGCCGCGCTGCGCGAAAAGTTCGGGAGTGTTTTCGGTGCGCTCGCGCACCCGTTCCAGCCCGGCGATCGTGTCCGGCGCGTTCGCGGTGGTCAGCCCGTTCTGGTCGACCGAGGCTTCGAGCATGCTGCCGACGCCCGAATCGGCCGGGGTCAGCCCGAACAGCGCGTCCCGCGACACGAACCCCACCGGGAAGACCGGAGCCTCGCTCAGCGGATTGGGCCGGTACAGCGGCTGCAGATGGCACCAGAACGGCTGGTCGGGCAGCTCGCGCAGGTCGCGGTACACCGCGGCGACCGGCATTGTCGCCACCGGCGCTCCCGGCGGCACCCCGGTCCGCGGGCTCCAGCCGCCCTGGATCGCCACCTGGTCGCCCGCGTGCAGCCCGCGCGCCTGCGCGAACTGGCTCGGCACCCAGATCCCCTGGCCCTTGCCGCCCTCCAGCACCTGCAGGTGCGCGGCGAAATCGTCCTGGGCGACCAGCCACATCGCGGACTGCTCGGGGTTCGGCGAGCCCGGCCGGACCGGGTTGACCTTCGCGCGGCTGGTCAGCGTCGACCGCACGCCGGACAGCCGCGGCACCTCGCGAGCCGCGCCCCGGGCGACGGCGAGCCGGGCGTCGTCGAGCGCCTTCCCGGTCGGTCCGGTCGCGCCCGGGTACGGCTGGGACATCGGCAGCCCGCCGGACCACTCCGCGCCGACCGCCCACTGGCACGCCCGGCTCATCTGGTCGTGCAGCGTCGCGTTCCCGGCCGACGACAGGAACAACGCCACTGCCGCGGCGGGCAGCGCGACGAGCACCGCCGCCGCGATCGCCGCCACGACGACCGCTGGTTGCCGCCACCCCGTTTTCGGCGCCCGCGTCCACGGCGTCGCCCCCCACCCGCGCATCTGCCGAGTCTGCCACGATCTCGGCCCCGGCGGGCGCCGGTCGATGCGCACAGAGCGCGTTTTCCCGAGTACAGAACGCTTACTTCGCCTGCCAGACCGGCGCGCGCTTCTCGACGAACGCCAGGGTTCCCTCGCGGACGTCCTCGCTCGTCATGACCCCGACGGCGTTCTCCCGAGTGTTGTCCCAGTCGCTGTCGTCGGCCGCGATCGCACCGTCCACAATGCCCAGTGCAACGCGTTTGCTGGCCTGCACCGCGAGCGGGGCGTTCGCGGCGATCTTCTCCGCCAGCGCCAGCGCCTCGGTCAGCACGTCGGCGTCCGGGACGACGTGGTTCACCAGCCCCAGCGCCGCCGCGCGGGCGGCGTCCAGGGGTTCGCCGGTGAACATCATCTCCATCGCGATCTTCTGCGGGATCTGCCGCGGCAGCCGGAACACCCCGCCCGCCGCGGCGAACAGGCCGCGTTTCACCTCGGGCAGCCCGAATTTCGCCGATTCGGCCGCCACGACCAGGTCGCTGGCCAGCGCGAGTTCGGTGCCGCCGCCGAGGGCGAATCCGTTCACCGCGGCGATCGTCGGCTTGGAAATCGGGTGCCGCACGTATCCGGCGAAGCCCCATTCCTCGTGCCCGGGCGCGGCGAGCGATTCGCCCCGCGACACGGCTTTCAGGTCGGCGCCGGCGCAGAACGCGCGCTCCCCCGCGCCGGTCAGCACGACGACGCGCGTTTCCGGGTCCTGTTCGGCCCGGTCCAGCGCGGTGCCGACGAGTTCGCTCAGCTCGGCGTTGACCGCGTTCATCGCGTGCGGCCGGTTGAGCGTGACGACCAGGACGTGTCCGCGCTGTTCGACAAGCGCGGCCGGGGCGTCAGCGGGCATGACCGTCCTCCTCCGCCGGCGCGAAGACCGGCACCTTCTCGTGGTCAGATTCGGGACCGGAGGGCACGAACACTGCCCGCACCGGCAGCTGCCAGAGGTCCGCGTCCGGGTCGGCGTCGAGCCGGCACCACCACCACGGTCCCTCGGCCAGCTCCACGATGCCGACGACCACGCGCTCCGGCTCGCCGCCGTCGCGCGCCCGCTTGTGCACCACCGACCACGACACCACCGTGCCGGTTCCGGCGGCGGCCGTCCACTCCAGATCGTCGTCGGGGTCCGGAACCGTGCGCGGGTCCAGGTACTCGCCGGTACCGCGCCGCCGCAGCAGCCGGAACTCGCCGGCCGCGGTGCCGTCGAAGAACGCCGCGGACTCCTCGTCGCGGGCGACTGGGTTGATCCGCACTGTCATGCCTCCGTTCCGAGCACGAGCGTGCTGTGGTGGTCCAGAATGCCGCCGTTGCCCGAAACCAGCACGGTGTCGTGTTTCGGCACCTGACGTTCGCCGCCCTGGCCGCGGGCCTGGATGATCGCCTCGGACAGCGGCGTCATGCCCCAGAGGTAGTAGGACGACAGCTGGCCGCCGCCGGTGTTGACCGCGAGCTTGCCGTCCGGGCCGAGCATGCCCGGCGTCGCGACGAACTCGCCGCCTTCGCCCTTGCCGCAGAACCCGTAGTCCTCGAGGGTGAGCAGAGCGGTGAAGGTGTAGCAGTCGTAGATTTCGGCGACGTCGATGTCCTCGATGGTCACTCCGGCCATCTCCATCGCCGCCGGACCGGACTGGGCCGCACCGCTCACGAGACCGAGATTGTCGTTGCGGCGGAAGGAATTGCCCGGGTGCGCCTGTCCCCAGCCGAGCACCTGCACCGCGGGCTGGGCGAGTTCTTTCGCCCGCTCGGCCGACGTCACGATCACCGCCGCGCCGCCGTTCGACACCAGGCAGCAGTCCAGCAGGTGGAACGGCTCCGCGATGAACCGCGACGCTTGATGGTCCGCCAGGGTGATCGGATCCCGCAGCTGTGCCAGCGGGTTCTTCGCCGCCCACGCGCGCTGCGCGACCGCGATCGCGCCGAGCTGTTCGCTCGTGGTGCCGTAAGTCTTCATGTGCCGTCGCGCGGCGAGGGCGTAGAACGAGTTCGGCCCGGCGAAACCGCTGGAGCCCAGCAGGCTTCCCCAGCCGGTCGGGGTCGTGCGCCGTCCGCCGTAGGCCGCGCCGGTCGCTTTGCCCTCCTTGAGCGGCGCGTCGGCGAAGACGCAGGCCACGGTGTCGGCCATGCCCGCTTCGACGGCCATCGCGGCATACTGCACCATCGCACCCGCCGTCGAGCCGAACGCCTGCATCTGGGTGAACAGGCGCAGGTCGCGCAGTCCCAAGTCGACTTGCAGGCTGAGGTCCACGCCGGGCGTCGTGCCGGCGGACACCAGCAGCCCGTCGATGTCGGACAGCCCGATCCCGGCGTCCGCGGCTGCCCGCCGGACGGCCTGCGCGGCGAACTGCCGCGCGCTCGGACCGTAGACTTTGCCCAGCTCAGTGAGCCCGAGACCGGCGATTGCCGCCCTCCGGCGCGCCGGGGTCTCCCGCCTGCTCGTCATCATCGCACTCCGTTCCCGACCGGTGGTCGCACCTCCACGTTCGCATCCCGCTGACGCGGCGTAAACGACCGGTCGGGACACCGGCAGATGTGCGCCCGCGACACGTGCGCCGATGTCGCTCCCGGAAACCTGCCGGTGTCGGAATCCGTGATGTACATCGCGGATTTCCGCGCCCAGCATGGGAATCGAGACCCGACGACGGGAAAGGCGGTCCGGCGATGGCGATCAGCGCCGCGGAAACCGAACAGCTGCGAGAGGCGGTGCGCGACCTGCTCGCGGACCGCTGCACGGAGTCCGACGTACGCCGCGTGATGGCGAGCGACTCCGGTTACGACCCGCAGCTGTGGAAACAACTGGCCGAACTGGGATTGCCCGGCCTGCTGATCGCGACGGAATACGGCGGAGTCGGCCTGGGCGCGGAAGAACTCGAAGCGGTGTCGGAGGAAATCGGGGCGGCGCTGCTGCCGTCGCCGTTCCTGTCCAGCGCGGTGCTGACGTCGACGCTCATCGACGCCGCCGGGTCCGAAGAGGACAAACAACGTCTGTTGCCCGCGCTGGCCGACGGGTCTTCAATCGGGACCGTCGCCGTCAGCGCCGCTTGGACGCCCGAAAGCGTTGCAGTGCAAGCAAATGGAACTCTCATCGGGACCACGCCCTATGTGACCTTCGGCCAGGTTGCCGACGTCATTCTCGTGGTGGCTCGCACCGGCGACGACATCGGCATCTTCGAGGTCGCACCCGACGCGTCGGGTTTCACTCGTACCGCGGAGTCGGTATTCGACCCGACCGTGCGGCTGTCCCAGTTCACCTTCGCTGATACACCAGCGCGACGAATTGGTACCGCAGGCTGGGAAGCCGTGCAGAAAGCCTTGGACGTCAGCGTGATCGCACTCGCCGGAGAACAAGCGGGCGGTGCCCGGCAGATTTTCGAAACGACCGTCGACTACCTCAACACCCGCGTCCAGTTCGGCCGCGCGATCGGCAGTTTCCAGGCGATGAAGCACCTCGCCGCGGACCGGCTCCTGGACGTCGAGTCGGCGACGTCGGCCGCCCGGCACGCCGCGGCCGACGGCAGCCCGGGCGCGATCGCGCTCGCCGGGTTCGCGTGCGCGGAAGCGTACGAAACCGTTGCCCTGTCGGCGATCCAGATGCACGGCGGGATCGGTTTCACCTGGGAACACCCGGCGCACCTGTACCTGCGCCGCGCCCGCTCCGGCGCACAGCTGTTCGGCGGCTCGCGGCTGCACCGGGAGCGCTACCTCGTCTCGAAGGGGGCCTGACCATGATCACCGTCGATCAACTCCGGGAAGAAGTCCGCGCGTGGCTCGCCGCCGAATGGACCGGGCTCGCCCCGGCCGCGGATCGCTGGAGCACCACCCCGGAACGCGTCGCGTGGCTGGAAAAGGTCGTCGCCGCCGGATACGCCGTGCCGACCTGGCCGGTCGAATGGTCCGGCCGCGCCTACCCGGCCGAACTGGCCGACGTGATCGCGGCGGAGTTCGACGCCGTCGACGCACCCGGCGCCCGTCAGGACAAATACAGCATCCCGGCCAACACCGTCCTCGCATTCGGCACCGAGAAACTCAAGAACGACCTGCTGCACGACGTCCTCACCGAACGCTCCCGGACCTGCCTGTTCTACAGCGAACCCGGCGCGGGCTCGGACCTCGCCGGCGTGCGCACCACCGCGGTCCGCGACGGCGACCGCTGGATCGTCAACGGCCAGAAAGTCTGGACGTCCGGCGCGAAAACCGCGGACTACGCGCTGCTGATCGCGCGGACCGACTGGGACGTCCCGAAGCACAAGGGCCTCAGCTACTTCGTCGTGCCGATGCACCAGCCCGGCGTCGACATCCGGCCGCTGGTGCAGATCACCGGCGAAGCGCACTTCAACGAGGTCTTCCTGACCGACGTAGAAATCCCGGCGGACTACCTGGTCGGCGAAGAGGGCAAGGGCTGGCGTGTGCTGCAGACCGCGCTCGCGTACGAACGCTCGATCATGGGCGACGGCGCGCGGGCCTCGCGACACGGTTCGATCGCCGACGACCTCGTCGAACTGGCACGGGAACGCGGCCGCCTCGCCGACCCGGTCATCCGCGACAACCTGGCCACTGTGCTCGCGTTGCGCGAACTCAACGCGCTGAACAACGCCCGGGCGAAAGCCGCGGCCGAACAGGGCACGTCGAGTTCGGTGATGTCGCTGGGAAAGCTCGCGATGTCCGGCATCCTGCACGCCGAAGGGCGGCTGCGCACCGACATCGCCGGTCCGGAAACGCTGCTGGCCGGGGACGAGAACCCGGTCGCCGACGACGTGAACTTCCTGGCGCTCAACGCGTTCTTCACGTCCATCGGCGGCGGCACCGACCAGATCCAGCGCACGATCATCGCCGAACGCGTCCTCGGGCTTCCCAAGGAACCCGAGGTCGACCGCGACCTGCCCTTCCGCGCCGTCCGCCGCAGCTGAGCCCCGAGGAGGCTGGTTCCCTTGCCCGACACCTACGACCCGCCGCTGTCCGGGGTCCGCGTGCTCGATCTGTCGTCCGGCCCGATGACCGCGACGGCACGGCTGCTGGCCGATCTCGGCGCGCGCGTCACCCGGGTCGTCCTGCCCGGCGTCACCGACGAACGCACCACCGGACCGGTCGTCGACGGCGTCGCGATCGGCACCGCGATCGACCGGCACGGCTTCGCCCACGCCACCGCCGAACCCGGCTCGCACGGCTGGGAACAGCTGCTGGCCGACGCCGACCTGCTGATCGAGACCACTCCGCCCGGTTCGCCCGCCGAAGAACGGCTCGACGTCCCCGGCCTGCGCACCCGGCATCCCGCGCTGGTCGTCCTGTCGATCAGCGACTTCGGCCGCGCCACGACCCGGCGGCACTGGCAGGCCACCACGCCGGTGTTCCACGCGCTGACCGGCGAACTCTCCCGGTCCGGCATCCCCGGCCGCGCGCCGCTGCTGCCGCCCGGCGAACTGCCCTACCACGTCGCCGCCGCGCAAGCCGCGTTCCAGGCGGTGAGCCTGTACCTGGACCGGCTGCGCACCGGACGCGGCGACCGCATCGATTTCGCCGTCCTCGAAGGGGCGATGCAGGCGCTGGACCCGGCGTTCGGCATGGTCGGCAGCGCGGCCGCCGGGGTGCCGTTGAGCGACCTCCCGCGCGGACGCACCGAAGAACGCCACCGGTACCCGATTTTCCCGTGCCAGGACGGGTACATCCGGATCTGCCTGCTGTCGCGGCGGCAGTGGCGCGGGATGTTCGAGTGGATGGGCAGCCCGGCCGAATTCGCCGATCCGAAGTACGACCAGGTGCGCGAACGCTACGCGTCGCCGGACCTGCTGCCCGCGATCGGCCGCTTCTTCGCCGATCAGACCCGCGCCGCGCTGGAGTGCGAGGGCCAGCGCCACGGCGTGCCGACCGCTGCGGTGCTCACGCTCGCCGAAGCCCTGCACACCGACCAGCTCGCCGCACGCGGGTTCTTCCGCGACACCGAACTGTCCCCCGGACTCGTCGCGCCGGTCCCGGCCGGAATCACCGAGATCGACGGACACCGCGCCGTCGCCGGCCCCGAAACCGGCGCACGCGTCACCGCCGCGCCGATCCTCGCGGGACGCTCCCGGCGCGGCGAAGGACGTCCGCTGGAGGGAATCCGGGTCCTGGACCTCGGCGTGATCGTGGTCGGCGGCGACACCGGACGGCTCTTCGGCGACCTCGGCGCGGACGTCATCAAGATCGAGAACTCGGCTTTCCCGGACGGTTCCCGCGCCGCCCTGCCCGGCCTGATGTCGCACGGTTTCGCCGCCGGGCACCGCAACAAACGCGCCATCGGCGTCAACCTGCGCGATCCGGAAGGCCAAGCGCTGGTGCGGCGATTGGTCGCGCAGTCGGACGTCGTGCTGACCAACTTCAAACCCGGCGTCATCACCTCGCTCGGGCTCGACCGGGCCGCGCTGGCCGAGGTGCACCCGGGCATCGTCGTCGTGGACAGCTCCGCCTTCGGCCCGACCGGCCCGTGGGCCGCCCGGCTCGGCTACGGCCCGCTGGTGCGCGCCGCGACCGGACTCACCAGCGAGTGGATCTATCCGGGCGAACCGGGCACGTTCAGCGACGCCGTCACGGTCTATCCGGACCACGTGTGCGCCCGGATCGGTGCATTGGCCGCGCTGGCGCTGCTCGTCCGGCGCGAACGCGACGGCGAGGCCGGGTCGGTGAGCGTCGCGCAATCCGAGGTGATGCTGAGCCACTTCGCGGACCGGATCGCCGCCGAAGACCTGGCCCGCCGGGGACACCACCTGACCGAACCGGCCCACGACGCGCCGTGGGGCGTGTTCCCGACCGCCGGCGACGACGACTGGCTCGCCGTCACGGTACGGAACGACGCGGATTGGGGTGCGTTGTGCTCGGTGCTGGACCGCCCTGACCTGGCTGCCGACCCCGGTCTTGCCACCCGCTCCGGCCGCGCCGCTTCCCGGACCCGGATCGACGCGGCGGTGACCGAGTGGACGGAGCGGCATTCCCCGTTCGAGGCGATGGATCTGCTGCAGGCCGCCGGTGTTCCGGCCGGGGCGATGCTGCGGGCGGGTGATTTGCCGGAGTGGGAGCAGTACCGGGAGCGGCGGGTGTTTCGGGAGGAGTTGCATCCGTGCGCGGAGGAGCCGTACGTGCTGGAGAACGTGCAGATCCATGCCGCGCATGTCGCCGATCCGCCGACGGGGCAGGCGCCGTTGCTGGGCGAGCAGACGTTCGAGATCGCGGCGGAACTGCTGGGGTTGGGGGTCGCGGAGACGGCTGGGTTGGTCGCTCGCGGGGTGTTGGAGGCGCCTGAGGAGCAGGGCGGGCGGGCTGCTCGCGCCGGGTGATTTCCGGCGGGGCGAGCTTCGAGGCGAACGTTTGCTTCCCGCGAAGCCGCATCCGACGCCTCGCCGATGCTGCCGCCCGAGGATGCGGCGGGGCCGAGTGCCCGCCTGGCAGTCCGCCGCCCCAGGCCCGACGGAGCCAAGCGAAAGCACCCCGCCACGCCACAATCCGCCCGGCCGCTCGGCGAACCCGCCCCAGCCCCTCGCCGAGTGGCCAGGCACCCCAGAATCCAGCGGCCCGAACGAAGCCGCCCCGCCTGTCCACCCCAGCAACCCGCCAAGCCCGCCTGGCCGCCCCGCGAAGCCACTCCCGCCAACCCGCTAACCCGGCCCAGCCACCCCGGGAACCCGCCCGGCGCCCCGCCGAACTTCGCTCCCCGCCGTATGATCGCCGCAACCCGCTCGCCTCGCTGGACATTGGACGATGGAGATCGATTTCACCCGGCTGAAGTACTTCGTCGCGGTCGCCGACGAACTGCACTTCAAGCGCGCGGCGGACCGGCTGCGGATCACCCCTCCGCCGCTCAGCAAGCAGATCAAGCTGCTCGAACGCGAGCTCGGCGGGCCGCTGTTCGAGCGGCACTACCACGAGGTCCGGCTCACCCCGCTCGGCCAGGCGCTGCTCGGTCCGGCGCGGGCGATCCTGCGCCAGGTCGACGACCTGAAGGACATCGCGGCCGGAGTTCTCGAGGACGGCACGCCGATCCGGGTCGGGGCCACCGCGTACGCGCCGTCGGATCTGCTCGAGGACCTGGAAACCGCGGTCGGCGGGCTGGCCGCTCCGGCGACGTTCGAGGTCGCCGGTTCCGCCGCCGAGGTCACCGCGAAGCTCGTGTCCGGGCATCTGGAGCTCGGGCTGATCCACCTGTCGGTCGAGGATCAGCGGCTGCGCGCCCGCACCGTCGCGGAGTACCAGGGAGCGATCGCGGTCCGCGCGGACGATCCGCTCGCCTGCCGCGATCTCGTGCACATCGAGGAACTGCGCGACCGCGAGGTGGTCATCGACTTCGCCCGGCCGAACCCGGTCATCCTCGCCGCGCTGACCAGGAGACTCGCCAAACGCGGCGTGCGGAACATCGTGCGCGCGGTCAGCGGGCGCGGCGGGGAACTCGAAATGGCCGCGCAGGTGTTCAACCGGCGGCTGGTCGCGCTCGTGTCCTACGCGCCGGCGTCGTTCATCGGCCGGATGTTCTCGCCGCCGGAGTTCAAGCTGGTCCGGATCGACGAGGACGGCTGGGAACCGAGCAGGCTCGCGCTCGCCTGGGCCGCCGACCGCGCCGCCGGGCCGCCCCGTCCGGCCGACCTCGCCGAGGCCCTTTCCGCGAAACTGGGCCCGATCCGCCGCGGCTGAGCCGGGTCCGTCCACAGTGGACCGGTCAGGACTCGACGAACCTGCTCAGCAACCGCCCGAACTCGGCCACGTCGCGGCTCGGCCAGTCGCGCAGCCGCTCTTCGAGCCGGTTCCGTTGCGCCGCACGGGTAATCGCCAGCGCGCGATGCCCGGCTTCGGTCAGTTCGAGCCGCTGCCTGCGCGAATGCCGCGGGTCCGGGCCGCGCACCACCAGCCCGGCGGTCTCCAGTTCCGCCAGCTGCCTGCTGACCGTCGAGGGGTCGAGCCCGTACTCCTGGGCGAGATCCGCCGCGTGCGCGCAGTCCGCGAGGTCGATCGAGGACAGCATCGTGTACTGCACGAACCCGAGCCCCTCGTACAGTTCGTTCGAGCGCACCCGCGACCCGCGGGAAAACAGGATCATCGCGCGGTGGATAGCGTCCAGGGCATCGCCGTCGCGGTCTTCTCCCGGCATGTCCCCGCATGCTAGAGATGCACCATACAACTGTCAACGCGGCCCGGCGGCGATCCCCCGGCGCAGCAGGTCTTCCGCGTCGACCCCGGCTTCTTCAAGCAGCGCACGGGTATGCGCCCCGAACGCGGGCACGTCGCCCATCCGCGCCTCGACGTCCGCGAACGTCACCGGCGGCAGCAGCGCGTCGACGGTCGCGTGTTCGGTGCCGATCTTGCGCCAGCGGTCGCGCGCGCGAAGCTGCGGGTCCGCCACGACGTCGGCGACCTGTTTCACTTGCGCCGCAGGGATTCCGGCGTTCGCGAGCCGCTCGTCCAATTCCACTGTGGACCATCGGGCGGTCTCGGCCGCGACCGCCGCATCGCATTCAGCGCGGTGTTCGACGCGCTGCACATTCGTGGTGAATCGCGGGTCGTCGGCCAGCTGCGGGGCTTCGAGGACTGAGGTGACCAACGTCCGCCAGCCGCTGTCGTTCTGGACCCCGATCAGCATCTGACCGTCTTTCGTCGGGTACGCGTCGTAGGGGGCGATCGACGCGTGGCTCAAGCCCATGCGCGCGGGCTGGCGTCCGGAGTACATCTGGCTGTACATCGCGTAGCCCATCCACTCGACGGTCGCCTCCAGCATCGACACCTCGACCGTCGCACCTTGCCCGGTCCGCGAGCGGCGCAGCAGGGCGGCCAGCACCGCTTGCGCGCAGTACATTCCGGAGGCGATGTCGGAGGTCGGGATGCCGGTCTTGACCGGGGTGTCCGGGGTGCCGGTGATGCCGATCAGGCCCGCTTCGGCCTGGACCAGCATGTCGTAGGCCTTGCGTTGTTCCCGCGGCCCGCCGGTGCCGTAGCCGGAGAGGTCGACGGCCACCAGTTCCGGATGGCCGGCGCGGAGTTCTTCGGCCCCGAACCCGAGCCGCGCGGCCGCGCCCGGAGCCAGGTTCTGGACGAAGACGTCGGCCCGGGCGATCAGGCGGTGGACCGCGTCGCGGCCTTCCGCGGTTTTCAGGTCTACGGCCAGGGATTCTTTGCCTCGGTTGAGCCAGACGAAGTGGGCACCGGTTCCGTGCACGACGTGGTCGTACTCGCGGGCGAAGTCGCCGCCGTCGGCGCGTTCCACCTTGATGACCCGCGCGCCCAGGTCGGCCAGGGTGCGGGTGGCTAGCGGGGCGGCGACTGCCTGTTCGATGGAGACGACGGTGATTCCGTCGAGCGGGAGCGCGGAGTCCGAGTGCATGCCGATTACTATTACCCGGTTTTCGCGGGGGTGCTCGGGTGAGTTGTGTCGCGTGGAGCACCCGGAAAGCTAGCCGCGCGGGTCGAACGGGATGCCGGACGGCTTCGACTTCTCCAGCAGGTCCTGGTACCGGCCGTCGCTGATCTTGATCGTCGCGGCGCCGAAGTCCGCGGCCATGAGCCGGTCGCGCAGCGCGCTCGACGGCCACCCGTCCCAGCCGACCAGCGGCGGGTAGCGCCAATCGTGGTAGTGGTTCTCCGGCGGCTCGTCGTGGGCGTCGGCGAGGCGGAAGAAGTGCGTGCCGGGGCCGTCCTTGTGGTACACCGCCTTCGGGTGGGCGCCGTCGAAACTCACCTTCGACCGCGGGTACGTCACCTGCGAGGAATGCTGCGTGGTCGTCACGTACTCGACCTGGTTCGACGACTGGTCGATCCACGAGATCACGTGCTCCCAGTCGTGCCGGTGCCCGCCGAGGCCGCTGCCGTCGACGGCCTGGTCCTTCTCGAAGTAGCTCGCGTAGACGACCGCGCACCAGCCGTGGTTGCAGGTGGAGCGCGAGTAGGTCTGGGAGTTGTCCAGGTCGGACTGGTCGTGGCAGTTGCCGTTGACCGCGCCAGTCGTCTTGAGGCCGGGCGCGAGGGTGCCGTCCGGGCCGATCGCGGGCGTGGCGTAGCAACCGTCGCCGTCGTAGTCGTAGGCGGGCGAGAAGGACTGCTCGTATCCGTTGGCGTTCTGCGGCAGGTTGTGCGGCGGATCGGCGTACGCCGCGGACACCGGGAACAGCAACGCGACGCAGGCTGCCACCGTCGCGACCCGGGCGAGCGGGAGTTTCCTCATGTCCGGATGGTGACACCGCGAACGCGGAAGGTGAAGGGACGCAGGGGAAGCATCCGGTGTCCGCACGGACCTTCAGCTCGCTAGGACCTCCGCGCCACGGTGCACGCGCAGCAGGTCAGCCCGTACGAGGTCGGCCAGCAGCCGTTCCTCTTCGTCCGCCTCCGACGGTCGCGGCGGCAGTTCCCCGCTTCCGGCCAGCGCACCTGCCGCGGCCTCCGCGAAGGACGCCATCGTCGGCGACTGTCCGTCCCGCTGCAGCAGCGCGCCCGCCGAAGCCGCGAGACCGCGCAACCCCTGTCCGGCCTCTTCCAAGGCTTCTCGCTGCTCCGACGAAGGCTCTCGGCTGCCGGGCTCGGGGCTCAGCAGGTCCTGATGCGTCCGAGCCGCCGCGCGGAACCGCAGCCCGACCTCACGCCGGCCGCCTCCGCCGCGCAACCGCTCCGCCACCGACGCGAGCAGCTCGCCAGTTTCGGAGACGGCGTCGGAAAACCGTTGCGCCACCGAAGGTTTCGGCACCCCGGGCACCGCGGCGAAGCCGAACAACAGGCCGATCACCACCGCCAGCACGACGAGCAGCAGGTACTCCACGAGCACCGACACCGCGTCCAGATGCCGTGTCGTCGCGTTCATCCCGACGCTCATCAGCACCATGCACCCGTTGAACACCATGGGCTGCACCTGCATGAACGGAAACCCGACGAGCAGCGCGACGATCCCCAGCGGCAGCAACGCGCCCGGCGGCAGCAACCACAACGCGACCGCCAGCACCACGGCCCCGGCCGCCGCACCGGCCGCGCGCTGCCACGCCTTCGCCAGCGTGTCCCGCCATTCCGGCTGCATGAGCGCGAACGTCGTCATGAGGAACGACACGGTGAGCGGATCGCCGGGCCGGAACGTCGCGATCACCGCGGCGACCAGCATCCCCAGCGCGCACCGCACCGCGTGCCGCAACTGCGCGGACCGCCACGAGAACACCCCGGTCGCCTCGCGCCGCAAGGCCTCGCGGACGAGATGCCGCGGAAAGTCCACAATGGACTCGTCGCGGTTCAGCACGGCTTCCCGGATCGCGAACAACCCAGCCCACGCTTCATCAAGCAGCGCAGCGGTGTCGCCGGGCAACGCGACGTCCGGGTCGACCCGCTCGATCTCCGGCGGATCCGAAACGGTCTTGGCCCGCACGGCTTCCGCCAACTCCGCGACCTGTTCGTCCGCGGCGTCGAGCACGCGGGAAACCGCCGCTGCCTGCTCTTCGTCGAGCGCGCGCAGCCGGTCCCGCAGCAATGCGGCGGTGCCGTGGTACCGGGCGCCGCCAGCGAGAACCCGCGCCTGCCACGCGCGCGGCCGGTCGGTCACCCACAACCGCACCGCCCGCTCCGCGCTCGCGCGATCCGGTCCGGCGAGCGCGTCGGCCAGCGCAGTGCGGGTCGGCTTGCCCGGGTCGCTCAGGCCCATCAGCAGCCGCAGCACGAACACGACCGCGACGGCCAGCGCCGGCGCGCAGATGATCTGCACCGGGCTGGCCGCCCCGCTCAACTGGAAGCCGTAACCGAACACCGAAGCCATGCCGAGTCCGAGCCCGACCGTCACGTACCGCGGCCCGAGCGCGGGCACCACCGCCGCCGCGAACACCACCAGCACGAGCAGTGCGATCGACGCGACC
Organism: Amycolatopsis sp. CFH S0740; assembly: GCF_004522315.1. Taxonomy (NCBI): domain Bacteria; kingdom Bacillati; phylum Actinomycetota; class Actinomycetes; order Pseudonocardiales; family Pseudonocardiaceae; genus Amycolatopsis; species Amycolatopsis sp. CFH S0740. Next base: position 35,374 of record NZ_SDLS01000051.1, read on the forward strand.
GGCGACACCTCGCCCAGCAACCGCGGCCCGGCCCCGCCGATCACCACCGCGGGCGCGAACGCCGCGAGCAGCCACAGATCCGGCCGCAACGGCCCGCCGGTGGCGGCGATGAAGCAGAACAACGCGGTCAGCCCGGCCAGCACCGCCGTCCCGCCTAGCCCGAGCGCCACCCCGAGCCCGGCCGTGCCGCCGACGACCACCAGAACCGCCGCGAGCATCCCGCCGCCGCGCGCAATCGCGTTCATCCCGCCCCGTTCCGTCACCGCGCAATGCCGCCGGGTAGCCTCGCACGCCGCGCCCGGGCGCCGCGCGTCGGGGAAAGCCCGTGCGGCGATCGCGGTTCAAACCCGGGCAGGCACGCACGACCGCCTCACCGCTCGTCCTCGTGCGCGGCAATTCCGGTTCTAACCGGCGTAGCCGCGCACGACTTCAGACGGTCGTGCGCTCCGGCGGCAGCGTCAGCAGGTTGTGCACCTCGCTGTGCTCCTCCCCCGGCAGCCCGTCCAGCGCCCGCAACGCCGCGCTCCGCGCCGCCACCTCCGCCTCGGTCCGCGGCGACATCAGCGCCGACCCGCCCGTCGCCAACGCCTGGTTGGCCTCCACGAACTCCCGCGACCGCTGCTCGTACGCCGCGAAAGCGACGTCGTGCGGAGCGTCCGTCAGCTCGTACGCCAGCAAATACGCACCGATCATCGCGAGGCTCGACCCCTGCCCGGACAGGAACGACGTCGCGTGCGCGGCGTCCCCGGCCAGCGCGACGCGCCCCTTCGACCACACCGGCATGTGAATCTGGCTGACGACGTCGAAGAACAGGTCGTCCGCCGAGCGCATCGCCTCGACCATCCGCGGCACCTCCCAGCCACAGCCCTCGAAACGACTCGCGACCAGGTCGCGCTGTGCGGCCGGGTCGGCGAACGCTTCGAAGGGCGCGTCCGCGCGGGTGAACACCAGGAACCCGTGCACGTGGTCACCGCCGCGGTCGCCCGCGGCGTAGAGCGACGCCGACCGGCCTGCCACCGCCCAAGACATGCCCTCGTGCGAGAGGCCGAGGTAGTTCGGCATGGTGAATCCGGCGAAGCAGTAGCCGAGGTAGCGGTGGAACTGCTCCTCCGGCCCGAACGCCAGCGAACGGGTCTTCGAGTGCAGCCCGTCCGCGCCGATGACCAGGTCGAACGTCTGGCTCCGGCCGCTGGCGAAGGTCACGTCGACCGCGTCGCCGCGGTCGTCCAGCGCGGCGATCGACTCCGAGAAGCGGAACTCGACGTCGTCGCGGACCGCGTCGTACAGCAGGCTGGTGAGGTCGCCGCGGGCCAGTTCGATGTCGTGCCCGGCCTCGTCCCCGGTGATCACGGTCGGCGCGACGCTGTTCAGCACGCTGCCGTCCGCGTCGAGGAACGAGAGCCGCCGGGTGGCGACGTGCCGCTCCCGCGCCTGCTCCGCCAGCCCCATCCGCCGCAGCACCTCGACGGCCGGGCCGCGCATGTCGATCGGGTACCCGCCGCCGCGCACCGCGGCCGCCTTCTCCACCACAGTGACCGCGAAGCCGTAGCGGTTCAGCCAGTACGCCAGCGCCGGGCCCGCGATGCTCGCCCCCGAGATCAGCACACTCCTGCTCATGGTTCTCCCCTTTGTTCCCCGGCAGGCGATAGATGCCTACCTTAGGTATTATTTTCGAGACCGGCCGGAACCGCCTCGCGCGATCCCGGTGACCCAACTGTATACCTAAGTTAGGTATCTAATCAAGGAGCCCGCGATGTCTGCCGTCCCTTCCCTGCTCCGGGACCTGCTCCCCCGGCTGAACGAACTGAGCGGGACGCTGCGCCGGGGCAAGCTCTTCGAGCGCGCGGTCGAGGCCACCGGGCTCCCGCTGGACCGCCCGGCGATGACCGTGCTCGGCATCCTGCACATCGAGGACGCGCCGCTGCGGGTCGGCGAGATCGCGAACCGGATGAACGTCGTCGGCCCGCACGCGACGCGGCAGGTGCAGGGGCTGGAAAGCCGAGGGCTGGTGCGGCGCGTGCCCGACCCGGACGACCAGCGGGCGCGGCTGATCGAGCTGACGCCGGAAGGGAAAACCGCGGCCGAACGCTACGTCGGGGTGATCGAAGGCTGGTTCGCCCAAGCGCTCAGCGGCTGGACAGCGGAAGACCGCCAGCTCCTCGACCGGCTGATGAAGAAGCTGGTCGAGGACCTGACGGCCGGGTTGTCCGATTTGGACTGACGAGGACTACCGCGACATCCGCAGGAACTCCTGCTGCTCGCGGTCGTAGCGCTGGGTCAGGCCGTTTCCGTAGCGGTCCCACCAGTTCTGCGTGTGCCCGTTCTGGCGGGTGGTCGTGTCGCCGTAGACCTCGCGGTCGTATTCGATCCGCGCGTCGTGGAACTGCTGCTGGAATTCCTGCGGCGTCAGGCTCTGCAGATGCTGCACGGCATCCGGGTCGAGGGTGCGCGCGCTCTGCACGATGTCCGCGCCGCCCATGTGGTTGAGGATCGCCCGGACGCCGCCCGCGCCGCGCATGTGCGCGCCGGACATGATCGCGGCCTGGGTGCCCGCGTCGGTGAACTCCATCGCCCCGGCGCGGCGCGCGTTGGCGGTCATCAGCTGCGCGACCACCGCGCGTTCTTCGGCGCTGCCGAGGCCGTATTCCCGGCGGGCGGCCATGATCTGGTCGTAGCCGTTGTTCATGCTCTCGCGGAAGCCGTACGCCTCGCGCACGCCGCCCTGTTCGCCGGTCGCGCCCTCGGAGCGCATGATCGAATCGACGACCCGGTCGTCCAGCTGGTGCGGTGCGGCACCCCCAGCAGCCGCACCGCCGCCGCCCGCCCCGGCTCCCCCGCCGCCCGTGCCGCCGCCGTAGCCCTGGGCCACGGCGGTGTCGGCGTCGGCGTAGTTCCGCGCCGCGTGCTGCACCTTGCCGTTGACCTGTTCGATCAGCTTCACGAAATCGCCGAGCGAGGACACGAGTTTCGACTGCAGCAAGGTGTTCGCCGCGGCGACCCCGCTGCCGATGCCCGCGAACGACAAGGCGTCGATCACGAGCGTCTCGAGGTCGCGGACGGCCGAGAACGCCGCGGCGCCGAGGCCCTCCACGTTCTTCACGATCGCCGACACCTCGGCCGGCAGCACCCGGTAGCTTCCCGCTGTCATGCCCGTGACCCTCGCGCACCGGCCCGGGCGCGCCAACGGCCGAATTACCCACTTTCGAAGGGGATCGAATCGCTGCCCGGTGGGTACCTGGGCGGCATGGAGTCCGACGAGGACCGGCACGACCGGACCGACCACGAGATCGAGCTGCTCGCCGAGCGGCTCTGGGCCTGGTCCCGCGAACCGGACGGCGAGCGGGGGCCGGAGCTCGGCCCGCTCGCCGAGGCCGGGTTCGCCGTCGACGGCGGTGTCGCGCGGTACGGCTCCGGCCGTCCGTGCGTCGCCCTGCTGCTCCCCTCCGACCGGCACCGGGAGTTCGGGCACAACCTCGTCGCCGCGGCGGTGCTCGGCGCCGCGCTCGCCACCGCCGCGACGCTGGAATCCGGTTCCGTCGTCGTCACCGACCGCGCGGGCGACGAGATCGACGCAGTGCTGACCTTCCAGCCCGGCGTGCACACCTGGGCCGCCGCGCCGCTCGCCGCGCGGACCGAGCTGCGGGTGACCGTCCACGGGAATTCCGGGCCGGCGCCCGAAGACAGCACCGACGCGGTCGCCGGGCTGGTGCAGGTTTTCACCGCGATCGCCGCGCTGCGGGCCCGGCTGCCCGCCGGCGCGGCGGTGCAGGGAATCGTGACGCACGGCGGGGAATCCACCGATGTAGTGCCCGATTTCGCCGAAGCCCGCTTCGGGTTGCGCGCGCCGGACTCCGCAACGCTCGGACACGTCGTCACCGAAGTGACCACCGCCGCCGAAGGCGCCGCGATGGCGACCGGGACCAAGGCGAACGTCGAACGGTTCGGCCCGATTCACGCGCGGTTCCAGGACAATCCGGTGCTGTCCGGGCATTTCGCCCGGCATCTCGCGGCGTGCGGGATCCACGCGTCCCCGTCCGGGTCCGCGGCGATCCCCGGCCGGCCCGAGGTCGGCGACCTGAGCGTGCGGATGCCGACGATCCACCCGTCCGTCGCCCTCCACGATCCGGTGCGCGCGGTCGGCAGCCGCGCGTTCGCCGAGGCGACCGGATCGCCGCGAGCCCGGACGGTGCTGCTCGCGACGGCCTCGGCGCTGGCGCGCACCGCGTCGGACCTCCTCGCGCATCCCGCGCTGGTGCGCCAGGCTTGGGACAATTTCGCCGATCGAGCGCGGCGGGGTGGCTAGAGTCCTCCGCATGGGGACGACTGACCTGCCGCTGCCAGACGGCCGCAACCTTCGGGTCCACGACAGCGGAGGCGACGGCTTTCCGTTGGTGTGGCACCACGGAACTCCGCAATCCGGTCGCCTGCTGCCGCCGGTGGTCGAGGCCGCGTCCGCGCGAGGATTCCGGGTCGTTTCCTATGCGCGGCCCGGGTACGGCGGATCCACTCCGCAGGTCAGCCGCACGGTGGGCTCGGCTGCCGACGACGTGCGCCAGCTGGCCGACGCACTGGACTTGCCGCGGTTCGCGGTGATGGGAGCGCCGCGCTGCTGCCGGATCGGGTGACAGCGGCGGTGTGCCTGGCCGGATTGGCTCCGTACTCCGAGGAGTACGACTGGTACGGCGGAATGGTCGACGACAGCTCGTTGCGGGCCGCCCGCAAGGGCCGCGAAACCCGGCTGCAGCACGGAGAAACGCAGGAATTCGACCCGACAAGCTTCACCGACGCGGACTGGTCGGCGCTGCGCGGCACGTGGGGTCCCCTCGGCGAGGACGCCGGGGCTGCCGGGGACGTGGCCGCGGAAGCCGACGACGACCTCGCGTACGTCGCGCCGTGGGGCTTCTCCGCCGCCGACGTGCGGGTCCCGGTGCTGCTGGTGCACGGCGGCGAGGACCGGATCGTTCCGGTCAGCCACAGCGAATGGCTCCTGCGGAACCTCCCGGACGCCGAACTGTGGCTCCGCCCGCACGACGGGCACATCTCGGTGCTCAACGCGCTCCCGACCGCGCTCGACTGGCTGCGCAACCTCCCCGCCCGCTGACCGCCGGTTATCGTGTCGGGCATGAGCAACGTCGAGACCGACCCGGCCGAACTGGCGTGCGGCGGCGACCCTGTTGACCCCGGCAAGGTCGAGATCCTCGACGCCCGCTCCGTGCCGCTCGGCGGCCCGCGCGCGATGCCGGTCCGCCGCACACTGCCGCAACGCCAGCGGTCGCTGATCGGCGCGTGGTGCTTCGCCGACCACTACGGTCCCGACGACACCTCCGTCAGCGGCGGCATGTCCGTCGGCCCGCACCCGCACACCGGGCTGCAGACGGTGAGCTGGCTGTTCACCGGCGAGATCGAGCACCGCGACAGCCTCGGCTCGCACGCGATGGTCCGGCCCGGCGAGCTGAACCTGATGACCGGCGGGCACGGCATCTGCCACGAAGAGGTGTCGACGCCGGAAACCACGACGCTGCACGGGGTCCAGCTGTGGGTAGCGCTGCCGGACGAGCACCGGCACACCGCTCGCGACTTCCAGCATTACGTCCCGCCGGCCACCGCCCTCGACGGGGCCACCGTACGCGTCTTCCTCGGCACGCTGGCCGGGGAAACCTCGCCGGTCAAGACCTTCACTCCGTTGCTGGGCGCGGAAATCGTCCTCGACCCGGGCGCATCGCTCAGCCTCGCCGCGGATCCGTCCTTCGAGCACGGCGTCCTGCTCGACACCGGAGAGCTCACCTTCGCGGGCACCCCGCTGCAGCGGGCCCAGCTCGGCTACCTCGGCATCGGCGCGACCACGCTCGACCTGCACAACCCCGGGTCGTCCCCGGCTCGGGCGATCGTGCTCGGCGGGCCGCCGTTCGGCGAGGAAATCCTGATGTGGTGGAACTTCGTCGGACGCAGCCACGACGAGATCGCCGAATACCGCGAAGCCTGGGAGGCGAACTCCGACCAGTTCGGCGCGATCGAGCCGTACCCCGGCGGGCCGGCACGGCTGCCCGCTCCCCCACTGCCCGCGGTGCGGATCAAACCGCGCCGGAACCCCTCGTGAGCGGCTGTCGCGGTGTAGGCGAGGGTGTTGAGTCTCAGGACATCGCCGACAGTTGGTGTCTC
>NZ_SDLS01000052.1:0-39833 GCF_004522315.1 Amycolatopsis sp. CFH S0740
CTTGAGGGAATCAGATTCCCTCAAGGAGCCCTTCACGGCGTTCGTCAGGAGCGCTTGCGGCGCACCGCCACTGCCGCCACCAGCGCGCCGCCGATGAGGAGCAGTGCGCCGCCTCCGATCAGGTAGCCGCGGATGTCCGCGCCGGTCGACGCGAGCGGGCCCTGGTCGGACGGGCCGGTTCCCGGGGCCACGCCGCCGGAGTTGTCGCTCGTGGTCGTGATCGGGGCCGGGGCTTCCGACGACGAGCTGGACGTCGTCGGGCTCGTGGTGCCGGACGAGGACGTCGGCTGCGAGCTCGAGGACGTCGGCGCGGTCGAGGAAGACGTCTCCGACGGGCCGGTCGAGGTCGTGGTGGAGCTGGTCGAGGTGGCACTCGACGAAGTCGTGCTGGACGACGTGCTGCTCGTCGGCTCAGTCGTCGTGGAAGAAGTCGTGCTCGTCGGCTCCGTGCTCGTCGTAGTGCTGGAGCTAGTCGACGTCGCACTCGTCGGCGCCGTCGAACTAGTAGTCGGAGCATTGCAATCCGGCAGATCGCCAGTGAACGGATAAGCGTGGAACTCCTGCCCGCCCGCCGTGCCCTCGGACGTGTGCAGCAGGTTGCCCGCGGTGAAGAACCGGCCGTTGGTGCCCGACGCGGTGACCGTCGTGTCGCTGGACGGGTTGCCGACCAGCACGCTGCCCTGGAACTGCGCCTGCCCGGCGATCTTCACCTTCGACGCGTCCGGGAAGTTCCACAGCAGCTTCTCGCGCAGGTGGTTGATCGGGTCCTGGTCGGCGAGGTCGCCGGTGTAGGTGTTGATCACCCGGTTGCCGCCGACGAGGTTCACCAGGACCGTCGCACCCGCCGGGATGCCGGCGAATTCCAGGCCCTGCATGCCTCCGCCGCGGCCGGTGAGGTCGAAGTCGACGTTGAACACCTGCAGCACGGACTTCCCGTCGCCGGTGAACAACGTGCGGTAGCCCTCGTTCTTCGCCGTCCCGGTCGCCGCGGACTTGCTGTAGCAGGTGCTGGCTTCCTGCAGCTGCGGCCGGAGCTGTTTGTACGGGTCGGCCGCGTTCGGGTCCTGCTTCAGCGTGCCGGTCACGGTCCCGGTGACAGTGCCGCCGTAGCGCACGACGCCGCCGTCTGCGAGGAGCCGCTGGTTCGGCGCGACGGTGACGTTCTTGCCGGTGGTGAGGAAATCGGCGCCGTCCGGCGGGGGCACGCGCGAGCCGACGCCCGCGATGCCGACGTTGTAGACCGCGGACGCCCCGGCCCGCTTCGCCATGTCGAACCCGCCGAGCACGACGACCCGGCCCTCGGCCTCGGCCGCGCCTTCGCGCACGAGGAAATCGCCGCCGGCGAAGACGTTGATGCCGTTGTCCCGTCCCGCGAACGGCCCGTTGTTGACCGGCGGGTACTTCTCCGGGCAGGCGTCGCCGACGCACGGGCCCAGTCCCCCTGGCAGCGGAGCGGCGCTCGCGCCCGGACCGGCCACGAACGCCACCGCACACACCGCCGCGGCGATCGCTCCGCCGACGACGGCCATTTTCCTGGCACGCATGCGGCCGATCCTCACCCGGACCGGGCAGAATACGGCACTCGAAACACCGTAACCCACCCGAACGGGTCAGAAAATCCCCGACTCCTCAGACAAGTAGACTAGTGACGCTCCACACTCGACACCCCGCCGGAAGAATGTCCCGCAGTAGCCTCGCTCCTGCCGCCCCGTCCGACCAGAAAGCCCTCCGATGCCCCCTCTCGTGCACCGGCACCCGCTCGCCGCGCAGGCCGCCGAAGTCCTTCTCGGACGCATTCGCGCCGGCGAATGGCCGCTCGGCCACAAATTGCCCGGGGAAACGACTTTGGCCGCGCAACTGGGCGTCGGCCGGTCGACGCTGCGTGAAGCGATCCGCGAATTGGCGGGCAAAGGCGTGCTGGATTCCCGCCAGGGTTCCGGGGTTTTCGTGACCGCGCTGGACGTCGCCGAGGATTGGGACGCGGTCCTGCGCCGCGCGTCGATCGGCGCTGTGATCGAGGCGCGCATCGCCATCGAAGCGGAAGCCGCCGCCCTCGCCGCGCACCGGCGGACGCCGACCGATCTGCGTGCGATCCGCCGAGCGCTCGCCGCCCGCGCGATCGGCGACCCGGACGTCGAACGCCTGGTGGACACCGACACCGCGTTCCACCGCACCGTGCTCGTCGCCGCGCACAACGACGTGCTGATCGAGTTGTTCGACAGTTTCGTCCCGCGAATCCACCGCGCCATGACCGACATGCTGCGCGCCCGGCCGATCACCGCCCCCGAAGAAGACCAAGCCGCGCACCTGGCGCTCGTCGAGGCGATCGCGGGCAAAGACGCGTCCGCCGCGGCGGAGCTGAGCCGGGCGCACCTGACCGCCTTGAAGGAGGCACTTTCGTGAGCGAGGTCGTGCTGCAGCTGACCGACGTCGTGTTCCGCAGGCAGGGCAAGGAAATCCTGCACGGCGTGAACCTGACCGTGCGGGCGGGCGAACACTGGGCGCTGCTAGGCCCGAACGGCGCCGGCAAAAGCACGATCCTCGGTTTCTGCGGCGCGGTCACGCATCCGACCGCAGGCACCGTCGACGTCCTCGGCGGACGGCTCGGCCGGGTCGAACTGCAGGCGCTGCGCCGCAGCATCGGGCACGTCGACCCGCGGCATCCGCTGCGTTCGCCGCTCACCATCCGGGAGGTCGTGCTGACCGGCGTCACCGGGAGCATCGACACGCCGCCGCGCTGGCAGCCCACCGCCGCGCAGCTCGCCCAGGCCGACGAACTCGTCGACCTGCTCGGTCTGGCCGGCAAGGCAGGCGAACGCTGGCCGACGCTGTCGCAAGGCGAACGCGGCCGCGCCCTGATCTCCCGCGCGCTGATCAGCGACCCCCGGCTGCTGCTGCTCGACGAACCGTCCACCGGCTTGGACGTCGCGGCCCGCGAGCAGTTGCTCGAAACGATCGACCTGCTCACCCGGACCCATCCCCGGCTCGCCTCCATCGTGGTCACCCACCACCTGGAAGAACTGCCGGAAACGACCACGCACGCGTTGCTGATCGCGGACGGTTCGGTGGTTTCGTCGGGGCCGATCGACCAGGCGGTGACGACGGCCAGCATCAGCCGGGCGTTCGGCCACCCGATCCGCGTGGACCGCCACGACGGCCGGTGGAGCGCCCGCGCTGCCCGGACCCGCTCCACCGAGGTCGCCTGACCCGGGCCGCTGTCCGTGAAGGGCTCCTTGCGGGAACCAGATTCCCGCAAGGAGCCCTTCACGGACTTCCAGCGGCTCAAGCGGTCCGCAGCACCCGCCAAGCCGAGAACCCCAGCAGCACCAGCTCCGCCGCCGAAAACCCGACCAGCGCGAGCGGGCTCGGCACCCACAGCAGCGTCATCCCGACCAGCAGCACCGGCACCACGAGCCCGGCGTAAGCCGCCAGGAAGATCCCGGCCAGCACCTCGCCCCGGGACAGCGGATCGGCCAGCGCCGCCACCGTCCCGACCGCGGCACGGAAGCCCAGCCCCATCCCGCTCCCGGCGATCACCGAGCCCGCCAGGAACAGCGTCAGGGAGGGCAGCAGCGCCGCCGCCGAAAGCACCGCCAGCCCGATCGGCATCAGCACGAACCCCAGTCGCAGCTGCGCCCGCGACGTCATCGACGCGAAGACCACCTGCGCCACCGCCGCCGCACCCAGCATCGAGCCCGCGGTGACCCCGGCGAGCATCCGGCTGTGCTCGTGCAGGCCTTCGGCGAGCAGGGTCGGCGCGAGCGACATGAACAGCCCGGTGATCGCGAACGCGGCGAACACCCCGATCGCCGCGCCGACGAACGCCGGCCGCGCCCCGGCGGGCAGCGACACGCGCTGCGGCCGGTAAGCCGGGCGCTCCTCGCGCCGTTCGACGGTCTCCGGCACCAGGCACACCGCGAACGCCGCCACCAGCAACACCACCAGGAACACGACGAACGTGCTGGTCAGCGGGCCGTCGATGTACTGCGCGAAGACGCCGCCGACCACCGGGCCGAGCCCGAGGCCGCCCATGTTCACCACGGTGGCGATCAAGCCGGAGCGGCCCAGGTCCTGGTCCGGCCGGGTCACCGCCCGCAGCTCGGACAGGTGCGCGGTGGCGGTGGCCGTCAGCGCGCCGATGCCCACGCCGCAGACGAACCGCGCGATCAGCAAGCCCGGGACCTCCGGCCAGAGCAGGAACAACACCGCCGACAGGGCCTCGGCGAGCGTCGAAGCGAGGATCACGCGGCGGCGGCCGAGCCAGTCGCTGACGTGCCCGGCGAGGTAGAGGCTGGCCATCACGCCGACCGCGTACGCCGCGAAGATGACGGTGACCAGGAACGTCGGGAACCCGTCCCGCTGCTGGTAGAGCGCGTACAGCGGAGTGGGCACGGTGGAGAACGCGAGGCACGCGGCGAACGCGAAAGCGATGACCCGGAACCCCCAGCCGTGGCTGACGCGCCATCCGGCCGGGGCGGTGAGAGCGGGCGGAGCTGTGGTGACCATGTCGACCTTCCAAGCGGGAACCTACCCCTGAAACGATCCCCCGCCCCACTCATCAAGTCCAACGAAAAGTGTTGGTCATAGTTATCGCGATCCACGATAATTGGGACATGGAGACGCGGCAGCTGGAGTACTTCGTGGCGGTCGCCGAGGAGCTGAGCTTCACGCGGGCGGCCCAGCGGCTGTTCGCCACGCAGTCCACGGTCTCGGCGACGATCCGCGCGCTGGAGACCGACCTCGGCGCGACGCTGTTCGACCGGTCTACCCGCCGGGTCGCGCTGTCAAACGCGGGCGCGCTCTTCCTGCCCGAGGCGAAAGCCGCGCTGGAATCGGTGGAGCGGGCGCGCGAGGTGGTGCAGCAGGCGTCCGCGGGTCTGCGCGGAAGCCTCCGGATCGGCACGCTGACCAGCATGAACGCGTTCGATCTGCCGGTGCTGCTCGGCGCGTTCCACCGCAGGCACCCGCTGGTCGACCTGCATCTGACGGTGTCCCTCACCGGCTCGTCCGGCCTCGCCGACGACGTCCGCCACGGCAGGCTCGACGTCGCGTTGCTCGGTCTCTCCCGGGCCGAGCTGGGCGGCCTCGCCGCGACGCAGCTGGCCAGCGTGCCGTACTACGCCGTGCTGCCGGACAGCCATCCGCTCGCCGGACACGAGCAGGTCCGGCTGCCGGAGCTGGACGGCGAGCTGTTCGTCGACTGTCCGCGCGGCTTCGGGAACCGGCTGGCGGTCGACCGGGAGTTCGCCGCGCTCGGGCTTACGCGCCGGGTGACCGCCGAGGTCGCCGACCTGCGGACGGTGCCGCGCTACGTCGCCGCCGGGCTCGGCGTCGCGGTCCTGCCCGGCACCGCCCGGCTGGACCACCCGGGCGTCGTGTCGATCCCGCTCGCCGACACGTCGCTGACCTGGCCGCTCACCGTCGTCGTCTCCGCGAAGCGCCCGTCGTCGCAGGCCCTGCGGACGCTGCTGGACCTGTTCGTCGCGGCCGCGGCGGAGGGAGATATTACGGAGTTCTGACCGGGCCCCCGGCCACCGGAATAGCGACCGGCCCCGCGGCGTCATCCTGTACACGGAATCCCCGATGGGAGAGAAGGAAATGACGGAAAAAGCGATCCTGGCCGGCGGATGTTTCTGGGGCATGGAGGAGCTGTTCCGCCACCAGCCCGGCGTGACCGCGACCCGCGTCGGCTACAGCGGCGGCGACGTCCCCCACGCCACCTACCGCAACCACGGCACCCACGCCGAAACCATCGAGGTCACCTACGACCCGGAACAAACCGACTTCCGCGCGCTGCTCGAGTTCTTCTTCCAGGTCCACGACCCCAGCACCAAGAACCGCCAGGGCAACGACATCGGCACCAGCTACCGTTCCGCCATCTTCTACACCACCGACGAGCAAAAGCGGATCGCTGAAGACACCATCGCCGACGTGGACGCCTCCGGACTGTGGCCCGGCAAGGTCGTCACCGAGGTCACCGCGGCGGGCGACTTCTGGGAGGCGGAGCCGGAGCACCAGGACTACCTGCAGCGCTACCCGCACGGCTACACCTGCCACTTCCCGCGCCCCGGCTGGAAACTCCCGAAGCGCGGATGACCGATTACCCAGCGGCGGCAGTCCGGACCGGACACGTCGAACCGGTCCCCCGGCGAGTGCGCGGAGTGCTCGCCGGGAAGACCATTGTGGACAGCACGCGGGCAAAATACGTCTGGGAATGGCCCTACTATCCGCAGTTCTATTTCCCGCTCGACGACATACTCCCCGGCGCGCTGGTCTCCGGAGATGACGGGCGGTTCTCGCTGCGCGTCGGCGAGGTCGAAAAGCCTGCTGCCGCTTGGGTAAACGACTCTGTCCTACCTGGACACGTCCGGTTCGACTGGGACGCGCTGGACGCCTGGTTCGAAGAGGACGAACAGGTTTTCGTCCACCCACGCAACCCGTACACGCGAGTGGACGCTTTGCGTTCGACGCGACATGTTCGCGTGCGGTTGAACGGAGTAACGCTGGCGGAATCGTCGTCGCCGGTGCTGCTGTTCGAAACCGGCCTCCCGACCCGGTATTACTTCAACCGCACCGAAGTCGATTTCGCGCACCTCGTCGCCGAACCCGGCATGGTCACCGCCTGCCCGTACAAGGGCGAGACGTCCGACTACTGGTCCGTCCGTGTCGGCGACGTCCTGCACGAGCGCCTCGCGTGGACCTACGCCTACCCGGCCGCGGCCGTCCAGCCCATCGCCGGACTGGTGGCGTTCTACAACGAGATGGTGGACATCGAGGTAGACGGCGAACTTCTTCCCCGCACGCGTACGCACTTCTCGCAGTGACTACACCCGTCCGAACGCCTCCACGACCGAGGCCGCCAGCCGGTCCCCGCGCGCCTCTTGCCCGGCGGGCACCGTGATGCAGACGGTGAACCGGTCCGCCCACGTCATGATGCCGACCGCCACCGGGACCCCGGGAGCGAGCGACAAGACCGGATAGACGGTGCGGACGAGCGCCCCGTTGAGCACCACCGGCGACCGCGCGCCGGGCAGCACCGAGGCGATGACGCTGAACCACGTGCCGCGGTAAACGAGCTTGGCCGCCCGGCGATGCAGCGCCGGCGGGAGAATCCCGAGCACGCGCACGACAGCGTTGCCCGCGCGGGGCGCACCGTGGCCGACCTGGTCGGACAGCATCCGGTCGGTCGCCCGCACCCGTTCCGACAGCGACATCGCGCCGGTCGGCAGGTCCACCGAAGCCGCGCCGGTGTGGTTGCCGAGCTGACGGAAGGTCCCGGTGTCGCGGACCGACATCGGAATCAGCACCCGAAGCCGCTCCGGCGCGGTCCCGCCCAGCTCGCGATGCAAGGCCTCGGCGACGAGCGCGAGAACGAGGTTGGTCGTCGGCACCCCCGCCCGGCGCGCGGCCTTGCGGACTTCGGGGGCGGAGAGATGCGCCCGGGCGAAATGCCGTCGGGGACTGTCAATCCGCTTGTCCCAGCGGACTCGGGGCGCGGCACCGGCGCGGGCGAGAGTCCAGACGCCGCGCGCCAACTCGGCGGCTTGGTTGCGTTGGCTCGGCTTGGCGCGCGCGGACTCGGCGGCGCCGGAACGATTGGCCGGTCCCGATGGCCGCTCAAGCCGGTGCCACACGGGGCTCGCCGCGCGAGCGAGCGCCGCGCGCACCGGTGCCGCCAGGCTGGCAAGTGCCGCCCGCACCGCACTCCGCTCGGGGTGGGACCCGGTGCGCCCCAATGTGGCTTTGGGTGCATGAGACGCACCCAACGCGGCATTGGGTGCATGAGATGCACCCAATGTGGCATTCGGTGCGCCGGACGCACCCAAAGTGGCGTTCGGTGCATGAGACGCACCCAACGCGGCATCCGCTGCGTCAGACGCACCCAACGCGGCGTTCGATGCGTGAGACTCACCCGAAGTGGCATTCGGCACGCCAGACGCACCCAACGCGGCATCCGGCACGCCAGACGCACCCAAAGTGGCGTTCGGTGCGCCAGACGCACCCAATGTGGCATTCGGTGCGTCAGATGCACCCAACGCCACATTGGGGCGACGCCACCACCCCCGCCGCCGGGGCGCGGCCACCGGCACCGGCGTCAACGGTTCCTTCCCCCGCGCCTGCCCCACCAGCGCGCTGATCACCGCGATCCCGTCACTCGCCGCGTGGTGCAGCGCGATCAGCAACGCCCCCTGCTCCCCCTCGATCCCGGTCACCAGCCGTGCCCGCACCGGATGTTCCGGGGACACCGGTTCCGAGAAGAACGCGTCCATCTCCCGCGTCAACGCCGCGTCCAACGGCGCTTCCGGGCCGACCCGCACGGAAGTCAGCACGTCCGCCGACGTCCGGCCCGGGTCCTCCTGCCACCGTGCGCGCCACAACCGGCTGCCGGGCAGCAAGCGCGTTCGCAAGCCGGGGGTCGCGGCCAGCAGATGCTCAGCGTCCGCGTGGGTGACCGGTGTGCCGTCCGCCTTCGGATCGAACAACAAGACCGCACCGACCTGTTGCGGCACCTCCGGCGTGGCCACGTGCACGAACAGCGCGTCCTCCGGCCGGAGCCGCTGGGTCGGCGGGTTCAACGGCGCGGAAACGAGCGATTCCAGCGCCTCCACCAGCGGAGTGGCCGTTTCGCAATGCCGCGCGACCGCTTCCGCCATCTCCTTGAGCCGTTCCGGTTCCGCCAGCAGGCCGCGCACGGTCTCCGCCAGCTCACCGTCCTTTGTGGACACGAGGGCGAGCCCGGCGTCGGCCATCAGCCGGGCGTTCGCCTTGCCGTGCGCGGCGATCGGGCGATGCATCAGCACCGGACGCCCGCACGCCAGCGCCTCCAGCGAGGTCGCCCCGCCCGCGTTCGTCACCACGACGTCCGCCGCCAGCGTGTACCGCTCCGGCTGGTCCGTCCACCCGACTACGTGCAACCGCGGTTCGCCCAGCGCGCGCAGCCGGGCGGCCGCCGCGTCGTTGCGGCCGCAGATCGCGATCGGCGCCACCGACGGATCCGCCGCCAGCAGTTCGCGCACCGTCGTCTCGATCTCGCCGAAACCCAGTGATCCGCACGAAACCAGCGGCACGAACGCGTCCGGCGGCAAGCCTAGTTCGTGGCGCGCCGCGGTCTGGTCGCCTGGCCGGAACACCGCGCGCACCGGCGGCGCGGACACTCCGACGTGCGCCGACGGCGACGAGCGCAACGCGGGCGCGACCGCGACGTCGTGCATCACCATGGTGAGATCCGCCGCGCCGTAAACCCAGAACGGGTGCGGCGCGAAGTCCGAAACCCACGCACCTATCGGCGCCCGCAATTTTCCTTTGCGGCGCAGCCACGCCAGTCCCGCGGTGCCCATCGGATACGTCGACAGCACCAGATCCGGCGCGAATTCGGCGATCGGTTTCGCGAGCCGCCTGCCGCACCACGCGGCGGTGAACCAGCGGGACGCGGCAGCGAACCACGGAATCCGCCAGATCGCGGCGTAAAAGAACTCGTACAGCCACGGGACGCTTTCCACATTGGCGACGTAAATCCGCTGGAAAAGCCCCTCGAAACCAGGACCGAGCCGTTCCAGCGCGTTGACCCACCGCACGGTCGCGTCCGGCCAGCGCTGCCGTATCGCGTCCTCGAGCGCGCGCCCCGTCGCGTTGTGCCCCTGCCCCATGTTCGCGGACACGATCAGCACGCGCTCCAACGCTGCCCCCTTCTCGCTAACAGGCGGTCCCGGCGAGGCCGTACCCGTCGTCCGGGTCCGAATCAGGCCGTTCGCCGGGTTCTTCCGATGCGGTTTCCTCTTCGCCGGACGGCATATCCGATTCCGCCGACAAATGCGACGCGCGGGTGGACAGCAGGGCGATCCCGACCACGATCACCAGCCCGGCCAGCGCCTCGCCGAACAGCGCGAGCGGCCTCCCGTCGGCCGATTCGCCCATCCACGACAATCCGATCGCGACGCCGACCAGCGGATCCAGCGCGGTGATGACGGCGAGCGCGGGCGTCAGGTACCGGCCCTGCTGGAACGTGTTCTGGCTCAACAGGAATCCCAATGGCCCCACGACGCACACCAGATACAGCGTCCAGTGCCGGAACGGTTCGTCGATCCCCGCCCGGAACTGGCCCGCGACCACCTTCATCAGCCCGGCGGTGAGGCCGTACAGCACGCCGGTCGCGACAGCGAGCCCGAGCACCCGCCAAGATCCGGAATTCGTTGACGCGGCAACAACAAGCGACGCCAGCGTGACCACCGCGAGCGCGATGCCGAGCGGCAGCAGGTCGCCGCCGCTGACGAGCGTCTCGCTGTTGCCGCTCGGCCGGGCGATGACGAGGAACGCGGCGAGCCCGGCCACGCACAGCAACCCGCCGGCACTCATCGTGCGGTCCGGGCGGCGGCGCTCCAGCCGCGCGGACGCCAGGCCGGCGAACATGAGCGACGTCACGAGCAGCGGCTGGACCAGCAGCAACGGCCCGAACGCGAGCGCGACGAGCTGCAGGACGAGACCCAGGATGGTCGCGGCGATCCCGATGAGCCACAATGGTCGTCCGACGAGCCGCTTGAAGAGCGTCAGGTCAAGCGGTTTGCCGGTTTCCACCTCTTTGGTCGCCCTGGCCTGCGCTGCGCTCGCGAGTCCCATGCACGCCGCGCCGGCAACGGCGGCGGGGACAGCCACGACCAGCGACATCCCCGTAACTGTCACGGACTCTTCACCTCACACCGTCCCCATCCGCCGTGCTTATGCTCAAGCCTTGTCCGAGGCCGAGTCGCCCGGTTGGCACCGGAGGCAGCAGAACCCGCATGCGACACCCCCATACGATCGACCTCCCCTCGTTCCGCAATCTCGTCGTGGACGGGGGCCGGCACCTGCTCGAGTCGACGCTGGTCCCGGCCGGCCTGTTCTATCTCCTGCTGACCCTGGTGAGCTTCGACAGCGGGGTCATCGCCGCGCTGTGCTGGTCGGTCGCCGTGGTCGGCACCCGGCTCGCGCTGCGCAAGAAGATCCCCGCCGTGCTGCTGCTGACCACGGCTCTGCTGGTCGCGCGCACTGTGCTGGGCCTGGCCACCGGCAGCGCATTCCTGTACTTCCTGCAGCCGACTCTACAGAATTTCCTCGTCGCCAGCCTGTTCCTGATCTCCGCGCCGTTCAACAAACCGCTGCTCGCGCGGCTGGCGGGCGATTTCTGCGCATTCCCCGATTCGCTCTCCGGACACCCCGGAATGCGCCGGTTCTTCCAGCGCGTTTCGGTGCTGTGGGGCCTCGTGTTCGCGGTGAACGGCGGCGTGACGCTGCTGATGCTCGCGCGGGAAACGGTCGGCAGCTTCCTCATGGTCAGCACCGCGGGCTCGTACTCGGTCATCGGGCTGGCCATCGCCGGTTCGCTGTGGTGGTTCCGGCGTTCGCTGCGCTCGGCGGGCATCACGCTGCGCATGGGCCACCGCCCGGCCGCGCTGCCCGCCGCCTGATGGCCCGCACCGCGCTGGTCACCGGCGCGTCGTCGGGCATCGGCGCCGCCACCGCGCGGCTGCTCGCCCGCTCCGGCGTCCACGTGCTGCTGCACGGCCGGAACGAGGACCGGCTGGCCGCCCTCGCGAAGGAAACCGGCGGCACCGCGCTCGCCGCCGACCTCGCGGACCCCGGCGCCGCGGCGGAGCTCGCCGAACGCGCGCTGGCGGTCACCGGATCGGTGGATCTGCTCGTCAACAACGCCGGTCTCGGCTGGGCTGGTCCCCTGCCTGAACTGTCCGAGGAACGGCTGCGGCACCTCGTCACCGTGAACCTCACCGCGCCGCTCGACCTGACGCGCGCGCTGCTCCCCGCGATGCTGGAACGCGACCGCGGGCAGATCGTTTTCGTGTCCTCGATCGCCGGACGCACCGGCGTCGCCGGGGAAGCCGTGTACGCCGCGGCGAAGTCCGGTGTGGACGCTTTCGCCGACAGCCTCCGATTCGAGTTGCACGGCACCGGAGTAACCGTCGGAATCGTAGTTCCCAGCGTGGTGCGCACGGAATTCTTCGAACGTCGCGGCCGTCCCTACACTCGCAGCACGCCCCGTCCGGTGAGCGCCGAACGCGTGGCCGCCGCCGTGGTGCGCGCCGCCGCGCATCCGGGCGATTACTACGTGCCGCGCTGGCTGCGGATCCCCGTCGCGCTGCGCGGCACGGCACCAGGCCTGTACCGCACGCTCGCGGCGCGATTCGGCGCCGAAAGCTGACGGCTCCACGCACACCTCCTCCCCGGGCGCCTCGCGAGCGGCCCTCCCGGTTCCCGCCGGGGTACCCCCGCTTACGCGACCCAAGCATGTCCTCCGTGCTGCCGCATCAGGGAAATTCCCCGATCAGGCGGTTTCGTCCGCTTCGCCGGGCGGTCCCCAGGCCAGCGCCAGCACGAGCGTCGCGCGCACGGCCGGGTCGTCCAGCGACGGCCCGAACAGGTCGTGCAGGCGGCCGAGCCGGTACGAAACCGTCTGCGGATGGATGTGCAGGTCCTCCGCGACCGCCTTGCGGTCCCCCAGATGCAGCAGCCACGACGTGAGCGTGGTGGACAGCCGTTCCCGCGCGGATTCGTTCAGCTCGTCAAGCGGGGCAAGGGCTTGTCTTCGCAGCACGTCGAGCAGCCGGTCGTCGCGGTGCACGATGATCGCGTCGAGGTGTTCGTCGGCGAATACCGGATCGTCGCTGAGCAGGTGGTCCCGGCGCAGCCGCGCGGTCACCTCGGCGATGCGCAGGCTGGCCGGGAGCCGGTCGAGCGGCACCGTCGCGCCGACCACCGCGCCGCCGCCGCGCAGCGCGCGGGCGAGCCACGCGCGCCTGCCGGGACCGCCCGGGTCCGGCACGATCGCCACGACCACGCCCGGCCTGCGCAGCCGCAGGCAGCTGTCTTCGAGGCGGAACACCAATTCCCGGCCCAGCTCGTTGTCGTCCTCCACGAGCACGACCGCGGCGTGCTTCGGCAACCGCCAGTCCGCACGCGCCGCCGCCGCGCGCACCGCGGCCTTGTCCGCCCGGTCGGAGAGCAGCAGCGCGGTCAATTCGTCGCGCAGCCGTTCCCGCGCGCGCACCGCGTCCGACTGCTCCTGCAAGTACCCGCGCAGCGACGATTCCGAAAGCTGGTCCACAAGAGCGAACACAGTGGTGGCGAGCGAGGCGAACAGTTCGGCGGGCACCTCGAGATCGAGCGCGGCTTCCGAAACGTGCCGCCACGCCACGCGCGCGCCGACCCGGTAAGCCGACAGCAGGCTCGTGACGCGCCTGCCCTGCTGGTATTGCGCGCGCCCGATTTCCTCGAACACCGTCTGCTCGACGCCGGACCCCAGTTCCGGCAGCCGCTCGTCGGGCTCGGCCGCCATGTCGATCAGCCGCCGCACGAATCCCGCGCTGGCGGCGACGAGGTCGGCGAGTTCTTCGGTCAGGAACTCCGCGTAGTCGGGGTGCTCGTCCGCGAGCTGGTCGCGGACCTCGTTGAGCATGGCGGGCAGCCGGCGGGTCACCACCGTCTCCAGTTCGTCAAGCCGGGTCACCTGATCTGGTCCCATGTGTCCGGGAGTCCTTCCGTCGCAGGCCGCGGTCTCGGGTCGCCTCGGGACATCCTGGCCCCACTTTGGCCTCTCGTGCCAAGTCGAAGCCACCGAAATTCGCTTTCCGGCGGCAGAAGCCGCCCGTCCGGGGGCGCGACACTGGCGAGGATGAGATCCACAGCGGGTGTCCGTCACGCTCCGGATACGTCAGGACTGCGAGAGAAACGGCGCGCGGAAAACTTTCCGGTGGCCCTGCGGGTGCTGCCGGAACGGCTGCGCGCCGACCTTGTCGCGGTCTATTCCGTCGCGCGCACTGTGGACGATCTGGGCGACGAAGCCGAGGGCGACCGGGTCGCGCAGCTCGAGGCGTTCTCGGCGGACCTGTCCGCGGCGTTCGGCAACGGGGAACCGGAACATCCCGCTGTCCGTGGACTTCTCCCCGCGATCCGCGCCGGACGGCTGACCGAGGAACCGTTCCAGCGGCTCGTCCAGGCGAACATCCAAGACCAGCGCGTGCACCGTTACCCGGTCTTCGCGGACTTGCTGGCGTACTGCCAGCTTTCCGCCGACCCCGTGGGGCGGATCGTGCTCGACCTGCTCGGGGTGGCCGACCCGGCCGCCGCGGAGCTGTCCGACCGGATTTGCACGGGGCTCCAACTCGTGGAGCACTGGCAGGACGTCGGCGAGGACTACCGCAACGGGCGGGTGTACCTGCCGCAGGAGGATCTCGCCGAGTTCGGCGTCGCCGAGGAGGAATTGGGCGCCGCGCACGCGTCGCCCCGGATGAAAGCGCTGATGCGGTGGGAAACCGGCCGCGCCGCCGCCCTGCTGGGCGGCGGCGCGGATCTGCTGGGGCACCTGTCCGGCTGGGGGCGGTTCGCGGTGAGCGGCTTCCTCGCCGGCGGGCTCGCCGCGGTCGACGCGCTGCGCGCGAGCGGCGGCGACGTGCTGTCCGCACCGGTCCGGCCGAGCCGGGCCGGGCTGCTGAGTTGGCTGGGGTGGCTGCAAGTCGGCACGAGGAGGCGGTCCGGATGACGGCAATGGGCACTGTGGACGAGGCCTACGCGCACTGCGCGGCGGTCACCAAGGAACAAGCGCGCAACTTCTACTACGGAATCCGTTTGCTGCCGCCGGACAAACGCGCGGCGCTGTGCGCGGTGTACGCGCTGGCCCGGATCATCGACGACATCGGCGACGACACCGAAGCGTCCGCCGAGACCAAGCTGCAGGGGCTCGCCGGGGTCCGGAAATCGCTCGGCGACCTTTCCGCGACCGCGGATCCGGTGTACGTCGCGGTCGCCGACGCGGCGCGCCGGTACCCGATTCCGCTCGGCGCGTTCGAGGAACTGCTCGACGGCGTCGAGATGGACGTGACCGGGCGCGAGTACGTGCGGTTCGAGGAACTGGTCGAGTACTGCCGGTGCGTGGCGGGTTCGGTCGGGCGGCTGTGCCTCGGCGTGTTCGGCAGCCGTCCGGAGCCGAACGCGCCGGTGTACGCCGACGAGCTCGGGATTGCCTTGCAGCAGACCAACATCCTCCGCGACATCCGCGAGGACCTGCTCAACGGCCGGGTGTATCTGCCCAAAGAGGACCTCGACCGGTTCGGCGTCGAGTTGTCCGTCGGCGCGGACGGGAAGCTGGCCGACCCGGAGGGCGGGCTCACTGCGCTGATCCACGACAGCGCCGCGCGGGCCCGCGACTGGTACTCCCGCGGTCTCCGCCTGGTGCCCTCTTTGGACGGTCGCAGCGCCGCGTGCTGCACCGCGATGTCGGGCATCTACCGCACCCTGCTGGACCGGATCGACGAACAGCCCGCGCGCGTGTTCGACCGCAGGCTTTCGTTGTCCGGCAGGGAAAAGGCGGTGGTGGCGTTCCGGGCGCTGACCGGGATCGGCCGATGACCGCCCCGGTCGCGGTGGTCGGCGGCGGGCTCGCGGGCATCGCCGCCGCACTCGCCTGCGCCGACTCCGGGCGGCCGGTGACGCTGTTCGAGGCGCGCCCGCACCTGGGCGGCCTCACGCATTCGTTCGCTCGCGGCGAGTTGCGGGTCGACAATGGACAGCACGTGTTCCTCCGCTGCTGCACCGCGTATCGCGCGCTGCTGGACCGGCTCGGCGTCGCGGACCGGGTGACGCTGCAGCCTCGCCTGGAAATCCCGATCCGCCTGCCGGGCGCGGCCGCGCCGACCTGGCTGCGCCGCGACGACCTGCCCGCGCCACTGCACCTGGCCACGTCGCTGCTGCGCTACGACCCGTTGCGTCCGCTCGACCGAGCCCGGTTCGCGCTCGCCGCGCTCGCGTTGCGCCGGGTGGACCCGAAGGCGGACCGCACAGACCGGCAGTCCTTCGGGGAATGGCTGCGGCGGCACGGACAGAGCGCGGCGGCGATCGAAGCGTTGTGGGATCTGGTCGGCGTGGCAACGTTGAACGCGACGGCCGACGACGCGTCGCTCAGTCTCGCCGCGACAGTGTTCCAGGAGGGGCTGCTCACCGATCCGGCCGCCGCCGACATCGGCTGGTCGCTGGTGCCGTTGCGGGAACTGCACGGCGATCCGGCGCGCGAACGGCTGACCGAGGCGGGGGCGGACGTCCGGCTCGGCACGAAGGTGCGCGCGATCAGCGAAGGCTGGCGGGTCGTCACCGATCGCGGCGAGGAGGAGTTCAGCCAGGTCGTGCTCGCCACTCCCCCGCCGGTGACCGAACAGCTCGCCCCCGCCGGGGCGATCGGGCTGCCGCCGGGCTGGTCCGGCGGGCTCGGCAGCTCGCCGATCGTGAACGTGCACGTGGTGCTCGACCGGAAAGTCCTCGACGAACCGTTTGTCGCGGGTGTGCGCACGCCGGTGCAGTGGGTGTTCGACCGAACGCGGCAGTCCGGTTTGGACTCCGGGCAGTACCTCGCGATGTCGCTGTCCGCCGCGGACGCGCAGATCGACCTGCCCACCGCGAAACTCCGCGAACAGTTGCTGCCCGAGCTGCTGGCGCTGCTGCCTGAGGCGCGCGGCGCGCAGGTGCTCGACTTTTTCGTCACCCGCGAGCGGCACGCGACGTTCCGGCCCGGTCCCGGCACCGCCTCGCTGCGCCCGCCCGCGCGCACCGCGCTGCCCGGGCTGTACCTGGCGGGCGCGTGGACCGCGACCGGATGGCCCGCCACGATGGAGGGTGCCGCGCGCAGTGGCGCAGCCGCGGCCGCCGCCCTTCTTCAGCACAACGGTAAGAGGGAGGGAGTCGGAGCATGACCGCCAATCTGTTTTCTGCCGAGAAAACGCGTTCAGCGGTGCCGCCGGTGCTCGGCAGCGCGCGGGACGTCGTGCAGCCAGCGTTGCGCGCCGCCGTCGACCGGCTGGACGACACCAGCCGCGCGATCAGCGCCTACCACCTCGGCTGGACCGACCCGAACGGCGTGCCGGTCCAGGGCAACGGCGGCAAGGCCGTGCGTTCGGCGCTCGCCTTGGTGTCCGCGCGGGCCGCGGGAGCGCCGGTGGAAGTCGGCGTGCCCGGCGCGGTCGCGGTGGAACTGGTGCACAACTTCTCGCTCGTCCACGACGATCTGATGGACGGCGACACCGAGCGCAGGCACCGGCCGACGGTGTGGGCGCTGTGGGGGTCCGCGAGCGCGATCCTGACCGGGGACGCGATGCTCGCGCTCGCGCAGGAAGTGGTGCTGGACAGCGGTTCCCCGAACGCGGTCGCGGCCGGCCGGCTGCTCACCGAGACCACGCGACGGCTCATCCACGGCCAGTTCCTGGACGTCGCGTTCGAGCAGCGCGACGACGTCGTGCTCGCCGAATGCGTGACGATGGCCGCCGGGAAAACCGGCGCGCTGCTGTCCGCCAGCGCCGCGATCGGGGCCGTGCTCGCCGGTGCGCCCGCCGAGATGGTCGACGCGCTGGCGGTGTTCGGCGAGGAGATCGGCCTCGCGTTCCAGCTCGTCGACGACGTGCTCGGCATCTGGGGCGATCCGGCGGTCACCGGGAAATCGGTGTACTCCGACCTGCGGGCGCGCAAGAAGTCGCTGCCGATCACCTACGCGACCACACACGGCGGAGCGGCGGGCCGCCGGCTGGCGGAGTGGCTCGCCGGAGACGACGACACCGACCTCGCGCGGATCGCCGCGCTGGTGGACGACGCGGGCGGCCGCGAGTGGGCCACCGCGGAAGCGGCCCGGCACGTCGCCGCCGCGGAGCAAGCGCTGGCCGCCATTCCGCAAGGCCCGCGCGAGGACCTCGTCTCGATCGCCCGTTTCATCGCCGGAAGGGAAGCGTGATGACCCAGACCGTCCCCCGCACGTCCGCGCCCGCCGCCCGCACCGCCGCCGACACTGTCGCGGCGGCCGTCGAGTTCCTGCGCCGCGAGCAGGACCGCGCCGGATGGTGGAAGGGCGAACTCGCCACCAACGTCACGATGGACGCCGAGGACCTGCTGCTGCGGCACTTCCTCGGCATCCTCACCCCGCAGATCGCCGAGGAGTCCGCGCGCTGGATCCGCTCGCAGCAGCGGGCCGACGGCACCTGGGCGAACTTCCCGGACGGCCCGGCCGACCTGTCCACGACGGTCGAGGCGTGGGTCGCGCTCCGGCTGGCCGGCGATCCGGCGGACGCCCCGTGGCTGGCCACGGCGGCGGAGTGGATCCGGGAGCAGGGCGGGATCGAGGCGACGCGGGTGTTCACCCGGATCTGGCTCGCGATGGTCGGCCAGTGGTCGTGGGACGACCTGCCGAGCCTGCCGCCGGAGCTGATCTTCCTGCCGTCGTGGTTCCCGCTCAACGTCTACGACTTCGCCTGCTGGGCGCGGCAGACCATCGTGCCGCTCACCATCGTCGGCACCCTGCGCCCGGTGCGGAAGCTGCCGTTCGATGTCGCCGAACTGCGCACCGGCAAGCGTCCGCCGAAGACGCGCGCGCCGTGGACCTGGGACGGCGTGTTCCAGAACCTCGACACCGCGCTGCACGCCTACGCGAAGCTGCCGCTCAACCCGGTGCGGAAGCTAGCGATCAAACAGGCCGCGGAGTGGATCCTCGCGCGGCAGGAAGCGGACGGTTCGTGGGGCGGGATCCAGCCGCCGTGGGTGTACTCGATCCTCGCGCTGCACCTGCTCGGCTACTCGCTCGACCATCCCGCGCTCAAGGCCGGGATCGCCGGGCTCGACGGGTTCACCATCCGCGAGAAGACCGAACAGGGCTGGGCGCGCCGGCTCGAAGCGTGCCAATCTCCGGTGTGGGACACCGCGTTGGCGATGACCGCGCTGCTCGACGCGGGCGTCTCCCCCGGCGACGAAACCCTGGTTCGCGCTGCGGATTGGATGCTGGGCGAGGAAATCCGGGTGCCGGGCGACTGGGCGGTGCGGCGGCCCTCGCTGAAACCGGGCGGGTTCGCGTTCGAGTTCGCCAACGACGGCTACCCGGACACCGACGACACCGCCGAGGTGGTGCTCGCGCTGCGGCGGATGGGCAAACCGGACCACCTGCGGATCCGCGAGGCGGTCGACCGGAGCGTCGCATGGCTGGAGGGGATGCAGTCCGGCGACGGCGGCTGGGGTGCGTTCGACGCGGACAACACGCAGGTGCTGACCACTCGGCTGCCGTTCTGCGATTTCGGCGCGGTGATCGATCCCCCCTCGGCGGACGTGACCGCGCACGTGGTCGAAATGCTGGCCGCGGAAGGGAAATCCGGCAGCCGCGAATGCCGTCGCGGGATCCGGTGGCTGTGGGACAACCAGGAAGAGGACGGCTCGTGGTTCGGCCGGTGGGGCGCGAACTACGTGTACGGCACGGGCGCGGTGGTGCCCGCGCTGGTCGCGGCCGGCGTCACTGGTGCTGACCCGCGGATCCGGCGTGCGGTGAAGTGGCTGGCCGAGCACCAGAACGACGACGGCGGGTGGGGCGAGGATCTGCGGTCCTACGACGACCGGGCATGGGCTGGGCGCGGCGACTCGACGCCGTCGCAGACCGCGTGGGCGTTGCTGGCGCTGCTGGCTGCCGGGGAGCGGGAGTCCACTGTGGTCACGAGGGGCGTCCAGTGGCTGGTCGAACGGCAGCGGCCGGACGGGGGCTGGGACGAGGACAAGCACACCGGAACCGGGTTCCCCGGCGACTTCTACCTGTCGTATCACCTGTACCGCGTGGTGTTCCCGTTGTCCGCACTAGGCCGATATGTACGAGGCGGGTCATGACCCCGATCGTCTGCACCCCGTTGCGGATCGAACAGGCCGCCTTGCGCGGTCCCGATCCGCGGACGGTCCACACCGGACTCGGGCCTCGCCGGGCCGCCGCCGCTGCGGCCCGGCTCCCGTCCGGACCGCGGATCGTCGCGGGGATCGGCGGCGGGCTCACCCCGTCGGTACGACCGGGGGACGTGGTGGTCGCCACCGAGGTGCGCGGTCCGTCCGGAGTGGTGCCGGTGCCGTCCGCGCCGCTGCTGGCGGGTGCGTTGCGCCGTCTCGGGCTCACTGTCCATCTCGGACCCGTGGTCGGCAGTTCGCATGTGGTGCGGGAGCGGGAACGCGCTTCGCTGACTTCGAGTGGTGCGCTGGCGGTCGACATGGAGTCCGCGTGGCTCGCGGCCGACGGTGAACCGTTCGCTGTGGTACGCGCCATTGTGGACACTGTCGGTGCGCCGCTGCTGCATCCTTCGACGGTCTCGAATGGACTCGCCGGGTTGCGGAGTCTGCGCCGGGCCGCTCCCGCAATCACTGCGTGGGCTGAAGCCGTGGGGCCGCGAACGGTGTTGCTGGCTAGTCCGCGATCGTTCTGTGCCGGGGTGGAGCGGGCGATCGAGATTGTCGAACGCGCGCTGGAGAAGCACGGTGCGCCGGTGTACGTGCGTCGGCAGATCGTGCACAACACCCATGTCGTGCACCAACTGCAGGGGCGCGGCGCGGTGTTCGTGGACGAGGTGGAGAAAGTTCCGGAAGGCGCGACGCTGGTGTTCGCCGCCCACGGAGTCTCCCCGGCGGTTCGGCGTGCCGCGGCGGATCGCGGGCTGTCCGTAGTGGACGCGACCTGTCCGCTGGTTACCAAGGTGCACAACGAGGTCCGCCGTTACACCGGTCGCGGCGAGACTGTGTTCCTCATTGGACATGCCGAGCATGAGGAGGTCGAAGGAACGGTCGGGGAAGCGCCCGACAATGTGGTGGTCGTCGGCGATGTCGCAGCCGCCCGGACGGTCACCGTGCGCGACCCGTCGCGAACCGCTTACACCATGCAGACCACGCTGGCGCTCGACGAGGCCGAAGAGATCGCGTCCGTGCTGCGCGAACGATTCCCCGGCCTTTCCTCGCCGCGCAAGGACGACATCTGTTACGCCACCACCAACCGGCAGCAGGCTTTGCGCGCGATCGCCCGCGACGTGGATCTGGTGCTGGTGGTGGGTTCCGGGAACTCGTCCAACTCGCGGCGGCTCGTGGAGGTCTCCGAACGGGAGGGCACCCCTGCGGTGCTCGTGGACGGCTGCGGCGACGTCGACCTGCGCCGGCTCTCCGGAGCCGGGCGGATCGGGCTCACCGCGGGCGCGTCCGCGCCGCCGCGTCTGGTGTCCGAAACAGTCGAGGCCCTTCGCGGATTGGGTCCGGTCAGCGTCGCGGAAAACGCGCTGACAGAAGAAGAAATGACGTTCACCCTACCTCGGGAGGTGCTCTGAGCGATGGCCATGCCGTTGCGCCAGTCTCTTCGGCTGGGCGGTTACCTGATGAAGCAGAAGCTGATGCGCAAGGAGAAGTTCCCGCTCCTGGTCGAGCTGGAACCGCTCTTCGCGTGCAATCTCAAATGCGGCGGCTGCGGCAAGATCGCGCAGCCGCACACCCTGCTGAAACAGCGGATGCCGGTGGAGCAGGCGGTCGGGGCGATCGAGGAGAGCGGCGCGCCGATGGTGTCGATCGCGGGCGGCGAACCGCTGATGCACCCGCAGATCGACGAGATCACCCGGCAGCTGCTCGCCCGCAACAAGATCATTTTTCTGTGCACCAACGCCCTGCTGCTGCCCAAGCACATCCACAAATTCAAGCCGCACCGCAATTTCGCGTGGATGGTGCACATCGACGGCCTCGAAGACCGGCACGACGCGTCGGTGCGCAAGGAGGGCGGTTTCCAGGCGGCGGTCGACGCGATCAAGCTCGCCAAGGAAAAGGGCTTCCGCGTCATGACGAACACGACGTTCTTCACCGGGGACACCCCGCAGGACGTCATCGACGTGCTCGACTACCTGAACGACCTCGGCGTGGACAACATGCAGATCTCGCCGGGCTACGCGTACGAGAAGGCCCCGGACCAGGACCACTGGCTCGGCGTGCAGCAGACCCGCGAACTGTTCGCCAAGGCTTTCGGCGGCGGCAACCGGAAACGCTGGCGGCTCAACCATTCGCCGGTGTTCCTCGATTTCCTCGAGGGCAAACGCGACCTGGAATGCACGCCGTGGGGCATCCCGTCGTATTCGCTGCTCGGCTGGCAGCGTCCGTGCTACCTGCTGGACGACGGCTACGCGGAGACCTACCGGGAACTCATCGAAACCACCGAATGGGAGAACTTCGGCCGCGGCAAGGACCCGCGCTGCTCGAACTGCATGGCGCACTGCGGCTACGAACCCACCGCGGTCATCGCCACCCTCGGCTCGCTGAAGGAGTCCGTCCGGGCCGCCGTCGGCCACTGACCCGCTGTCTGTGAAGGGCCCCTTGAGGGAAGCTGATTCCTTCAAGGGGCTTTTCATTTGCCGGACGGACAGCCGGCGTGCCATGATGAACGCATGCGTGCACAGCGATTTCTTCGCCCCCGGGGAGTGCCCGGGGGCTGCGCGTGCGCGCCGGGTTCCGCCCGCTGACGTCCGCGTCTCCCCACACTGCCCGGGGGGTGAAGTCCAGCACTTCACGACCCGAAGGCAGGAACCTGTGGACCCCCTTGACCCCGTCTCGATGCTGCGCCGGATCACCGCGCTGACCGAGGCCGCGCTCGCCGATCTCGCCCAGGCCAGCACTCCGGCCGCCGTCGCTGACGTGCGCCGTTCCATGCTCGGCAAGTCCAGCCCGCTCGCCGCCGTCCGTCGCGAACTCGGCCGCTGCGACCCGGCCGCCCGAAAGCAACTCGGCCTCGCGCTTTCCGAAGCACACCAGCGCATTACCGCTGCCCTGGAAGAAAAGCTCGCCGCGGAAACCGCGCTGGACCGCCCGCTCGACCCCACCATTCCCGGCCTCCCGCCGCCGACTGCCGGACTGCACCCGGTCACCCAGCTGAGATACGACCTCGACGACGCCTTCCGCGCGCTCAACTTCGCGATCGTCGAAGGCCCGGAAATCAGCTCGGCGGAAATGGAATTCGACCGGCTGAACTTCCCCGCCGACCATCCGGCGCGCGAAAGCATGGACACCTACTGGTTGGCCGACGGCCGCTGCCTGCGCCCGCACCTGACCGGCGCGAGCGTCCGATACCTGAGCACGCACGAACCGCCGATCCGGATCGCCTATCCAGGCCGGGTTTACCGCAACGAAAGCACCGACGCCCGGCACGAGCGCGCGTTCTTCCAGTACGAGGTGCTGATGGTGGACGAAACCGTCCCGCTCGCCACCGCCCGGTTCCTCGTCGACACCATTCTCGGCACGGTGTTCGGCGAACCAGTGCGGACGCGGATGCGTGCCGGGTACTTCCCGTTCGTAGAACCAGGTTTCGAGATCGACATGCTCTGCCGGGTGTGCTCCGGACGCGGCTGCCGGACCTGCGGACGGACCGGCTGGCTCGAGGTGATGCCCGGCGGCAGCCCGCATCCGAACGTGCTGCGCGCCGCCGGACTCGACCCCGCGCGGTGGTCCGGCTGCTATCTGAACGTCGGCCTCGACCGGCTGGCGATGATGCGCTACGGCATCGACGACGTCCGGCTGATGCACAGCGCCGACCTGCGCTTCCTCTCCCAATTCGCTTGAAAGGCCCGCTGTCGTGAAGATTTCCCGGGACTGGCTGACCGACTACGTGCCGCTGCCCGGCCGTTCGCCGGACCAACTGGCACACGACTTGACCTTGAAGACCGTCGAAGTCGAGGGTTACGACGTGATCGACGACGACGTCGTCTTCGAGATCGACAACAAATCCCTCACCCATCGCCCCGATCTGTGGGGACACTATGGCATCGCTCGCGAGCTGTCCGTCCTCTATGGACTCCCGCTGACTCCGCTCCCCCGGGTCGCCCGGCCGCCGAACGCCACCGGCCTCACCCTGGCCGATCCCGCTTGGCATCGGCGGATGCTCGCCCTGCAGTGCACAGTGGACAGTTCCGTGCCAACTCCGGCTTTCGTCCGCGACCGGCTCCGGCGCATCGGCGAACCAAGCCGGGACCTGTGCGCCGATCTGAGCGCGTACGTGATGTATGCCGTCGGACAACCAAGTGACGTCCGTGCTTCCAGTGCGTCAGTCGTGCTGGAAATCCCGACCCTGCTCCCCAGCCGAGCCCGCCGCAGCGCCCGTACCGAAGCTTCAGTACGCCAAGAGAAAGGCCTCGACACCCAACGCGCCGACCAAGCCGCCGATCTCTTCCTCCACCTCCTGACCGAAGCCGACCCGTCGGCCACAGCACTCGGCGTGGAAGACATCGTCCTTGCCGCCACCCGACGAGCCGAAATCGAGATCAGCCTCGCGGAAATCGAACGCCGGATCGGCATCCCGCTGCCGCCGGACGAAATCCTGCGCATCCTCCGCGCCCTCGGCTGCACCGCCGAAATCACCGGGGAGCTGCTGCGAGTCGTCGCTCCGTCGTGGCGTTCCACCGGCGATCTCTCGCTCCCCGTCGACATCGTCGAGGAGCTGGCCCGGATCCACGGCTTCGACGCGCTGCCCGCGCCGCGGCCCGTCGTGCAGCTGGCCCCGCGCCCTCGGCTCCCCTTGAACCGCCAGGTCCGGGAGGTGCTCGCCGCCCGCGGCGGGGCAACCGAAGTGCTGACCTACCCGTGGTCCGCCGACCACCTGCTCGCCGCGTGCGGACTCGACGCCGACCTCACGATCGACCACCCGCCGGCGCCGGATCGCGCCCGGTTGCGCCCGTCGGTGATCCCGAACCTGCTCGAAGCCGCGGCCGCCAACCTGCGCTACTACGACGAGTTCAGCCTCTTCGAAGTCGGCACCGTCTTCGCCGCGGGCGAGCGGACGTCCGCCGGAATCCTGCTCGCCGGACCGGACGGGGCCGACCTGTTCCGCCGGGCCAAAGGGCTGGCCGAGCTGATCCGCCGGTACTGCCATCTCATCGCGCTGGACCTGTCCGGCACCCCCGGCCCGGCCTGGACCGACCCGTCGGCCCGGCTCGCGATCCGCCCGGCCGGGACGCTGGCGCTGGTCCGGCCTGCGGTGCTCCGGGCGGCGGGCATCGACCGGGGCGCGATCGCCTGCGTCGAACTGGACCTCGACGCACTGCGGACGCACCCGTCCCGCGAGAACCGCTACACCCCGGTCGGCGACCTGCCCGAATCGGACTTCGACCTGTCCGTCCTCGCGGCCGACACCGTGCCGTGGTCGCTGGTCGCCGAGACCGCGACGCAGGCCCACGCCTTGGTGCAGCGAGTGGCGTACGTCGGCGAGTACCGGGATTCGAGAATTCCGGCCGACCACCGTTCGCTCACCTTGCGGGTCACCCTCCGCCCGAGGTCCGCGACGCTGACCGCGGGCGAAATCGCCGCCGCCCGCTCCGAAGTGCTGGCTGCACTGGAGCGGGCGGGGGCGCGGTTGCGGTGAGCCTCAGCCGAGACCAGATTGGGCGATGACGTGCGCGATGCGGATCCGTACTGCGGTGAATCCACTGTGGACGAACGAATCGGCAAGGTCCACTGCGGACTGACCCGGGTAGTAACGCTCGGCGATCCCCGCCGCGACGCGCCTGATCTGGTCCGGCTCGGCAGAAACCCGAGCCTGCCCTTCGACAGTCACGAAGCTGTACGGCTGCCGCTCGTCGCTCACGCAGACCGCGACCCGGCCGTCCCGCGCAAGGCTTTTGCCCTTGACGCTCCCCGGCGACAGGGCGAAGGCAAGTTCGTCGCCGTCGAGGACGAAGCAGATCGGCGTGACGTGCGGACGTCCGTCAGCACGAGTGAGGGCCAGGTGCGCAAGCCTCGTGCCCTCGGAGAGGAAGGCGCGCCATTCGCTGTCGGTCATGGTCGTCATCAGTGGGTTCCTTTCTCGGTTGACTGACGCTCGCGAAGTCGTCCAGCGACAGCTTGCTGGGCAAGGAAAAGCAGAGTTCCGGCGGCGAAAGCCACGACACCCAGCCAAGTTCGGCCAGCTTGCTCAAGCAACGCCGTACCGAGCATCGGGCCGAGGACCGCACCAAGGCTCCAAGCACTCGACGCGACACCCATGTACCCGCTGCGCAGATCAGGCGGCGCAAGAGCAGCGAACGTCGCACCGAACTGGACCGCCAACCCGATCTGCCCGAGGCTGAGAACAAGAATCGCGACGGCGTAGCCAGCAATGCTTTGGGACATGGCGGCCAGACCGCCGCCAACGCCCGCCAACAACATCGAGGTAGCAAGCACTGTCGCGCGGTCGCGATTCGCCAATACCGCGGCAGCTAACGGTTGCAGGACAACGATGGCGAACCCGTTGAGCGCCAGCACGGAACCGTAAGTCGCGGAACTGAACTGCTGCGCGGTCATCAACAACGGCAATGTGGCGAACGCCTGCATCAACAACGTGAAACAGCCGACGTGGATCAGCGTCATGGTCCTCATGAGACGGTCCGCTCGCAACACTGGCAGCAGTGCGCGTCGCCTATGACTCGGTCCAGAATGAGTCTCCGGCACCGCAGTCACCACGATCACCGCGGCAACCAGCATCGCGACCGCGTTCAACCAGAACAGCAGCCCGTAGCCGCGAGACGCCAACACCCCGGAAACCGTTGCCGCGATGGCATATCCGAGGTTCGCCGCCCAGTAAAGCAAGCTGTACGCGCGCACCCGCTGCTCCGGCGGTAAGTCCGCCACCGCTGCCGATCCCGCCGGACGGAAGAGCCCAGCAGCGAGACCGTAGCCCACCGCCGTTGCCCAGATGACCGGCGTCGCGGCGGCGGATCCCAAGGCGGCCAACGCGATCGCCGTCCCGAGGAACCCGAGAAGCATCGTCCTCCGCCGCCCGATCCGGTCCCCGAGCCAGCCCCCGAGCAGCTGCGACCCGAAGTCGCCGATGCCCACCGCCGCTACCACGGCCCCCGCCGCCGTCGGGGTCATCCGCTGTTCCTGCGTCAGGTACAGCACCAGCATCGGCTGCACGAACGCGCCGCCCCGGGCGACGAGGTGGCACGCCCCCAGCGTCCACGCGAGCGACGGCAGCTTGCGATTTCTCCCGGCGGTGATCGTTGCGACTGTCATGGCAACGACGCTAAGAGCGCGAGCAGATTCAGAAAAGCGATTGTTTACGATCGAATCCATCGTGAACAGTAATACACTGGGCTCATGGCCGACTTCGATCTGCGCCAGCTGACGACGATGCTCGCGATCGCCGAAGAGGGAACGTTCTCCCGGGCGGCGACCCGGCTGGGCTACACGCAATCGAGCGTGAGCCAGCACATCTCCGCCCTGGAACGAACCCTCGGCGGCGCGGTCTTCGATCGCCCGGGCGGCCCGCGCCCCGTGCGGATCACGCCGCTCGGCGCCGTGGTGCTCGAACACGGCCGGGAGGTGCTGGCGAAGGCTGACGCGCTGGACCAGGCGGTCGACCGCTTCAAGGCCGGTGAAGGCCGCATCGACGTCGGCACCCTGCAGAGCGTCTCGCACGCGATCCTGCCGACCGTGCTGCGCCTCCTGCGCGAGGAACACCCGCACTGCGAGATCCGGCTCTCGGAACCCGACGAGCCTCGGCTCGGCGAACTGGACCTGCTGTTCCACGACGGCCTCATCAGCGAAGACACGGAGCACGTCCTGCTGATGAAAGACCCCTACCTGGCCGTCGCACCTCCCGATACGCTGCCGGCGGGCCCGGTGCCCGCGCGCGAACTGGACGGCAAGCCGATGGTGGCCTGGCCGTCGACCTGCGACCAGCCCCGGCTCGAGCAGTCCCTCGCGGAGGCCGGGGCCTGCCCGCGCATCGTGTTCCGCTCCGCGGGGAGCGAGACGATCCTGTCGATGGTGCGCGCCGGAATGGGCCTCGCGGTCCTGCCCTGGCTGGCGATCCACCAGGTCGTCTGCCGCGACTGCGGCGCGATCCACGGCCCCGAGGGATGGCCGGATCTGCAGGTCCACGACCTCGACCCGACCCCGGCGCGCTCGATCTACCTGCACTGGCCGCGCGGGCGGGACGCCGAGTCGCCCCTCGCGGCGCGGACCATCGAGACGGCCGTCGAAGTGGCACGGGAGCTGGCTCGGCAGGCTCCTGCGGTTCGACCCTGACCCGGCGGGTGTTCCGAACGGACTCCGGGCTGCCCGACGATTCGCTCGCCAACTGACCGGGCACGCCCACGCCCAGCCAGATACCGCTTTCCGCATCCGCGACCGAACCGCCCGCCGCCGACTTGAACGAACCTTCCGCACCCGCGACCGAACCGCCCGCCGCCGACTTGAACGAACCTTCCGCACCCGCACCACCCGGCAACCCGGTGCCGTCGGTCCACAGGCATCTTCCGCACCCGCGACCGAACCGCCCGCCCTTGAACGAGCCTTCCGCACCCGCACCGCCCGGCAACCCGGAGCCGCTGGTTCGCAGGCATCTCCCGCATCCGCGACCGAACCGCCCGCCGCCGACTTGAACGAGCCTTCCGCACCCGCACCGCCCGGCAACCCGGCGCCGTCGGTTCGCAGGCATCTCCCGCATCCGCGACCGAACCGCCCGCCGCCGACTTGAACGAGCCTTCCGCACCCGCACCGCCCGGCAACCCGGCGCCGTCGGTTCGCAGGCATCTCCCGCATCCGCGACCGAACCGCCCGCCGCCGACTTGAACGAGCCTTCCGCACCCGCACCGCCCGGCAACCCGGCGCCGTCGGTTCGCAGGCATCTCCCGCATCCGCGACCGAACCGCCCGCCGCCGACTTGAACGAGCCTTCCGCACCCGCACCGCCCGGCAACCCGGCGCCGTCGGTTCGCAGGCATCTTCCGCACCCGCGGCCGAACCGCCGCCCCGCCCGACACCGCCGGATCGAGCGCGCCCTCGACAGCAGGCATCGCCGAAATCCCGCGCGAACCCGCCCCGCACCACCGGCTCAAGGGCACCCCGGCCGTCCGGGTCAGGCGACCGTCGCGTCCACCGTGACCTCGATGCTCCCGCCCAGCGCCTTCGAGTACGGGCAGGTCTGGTGCGCAGCCGCGGCCAGCGTGTCGGCGGTCTCCTGGTCGATCCCCGTCAGCTCCAGGTGCAGCGCGGCGCTGAGCCAGAAGTTCGCGTCGTCGTGGTGCAGGGTCACGTCCGCGACCACCGCGAGGTCGACCAGCTTCACCTTCCGCTGCGCCGCGGCGATCCGCACCGCGCCCATGAAACACGACGACCATCCGGCCGCGAGCAGCTGCTCCGGGTTCGTCGCGCCGCCGTTGCCGCCCAGTTCCTTCGGGATGGCAAACTTCAGGTCGAGCGCGCCGTCGGACGAAACCGCGCGTCCCCCGTTGCGGCCTTCGCCGGTGGTGGTGACGACGGCGGTGTAAGTGGTTTCAGACATGGCTTTCCCTTTCCAGAACTTTTCAGAATCCGCTGAGGACGGTGCCGGTCAGCGCCGCCAGTGCACCGAGAACTTCGCGGAACGCCAGGGTGATCGAGTCCATCGGACGTGACCTTTCAGCAGGAGACCGGGCCGGTCTCGGCGACGAGAGAACCTTCGCACGCACATTCGTCACCGGTCAAGACGGTTACGTATTTCTGTGATCCGCTACTCATAACCCCCTAGACTGGTTAGAGTTCCTTGCGTGGTGATTCATCACCTGTCAGACTGGTGCGCATGGAGCACGCCTTCCCCTGCGGGAACCCGGCATTGGACTTCGTCGGCACGCTGCGGGCCCGCCGCAACGACGAGCCGGCCGAGATGCTGGGGTCGCCGCGCAGCCTGGACGCCTGGTTCCGCGAGTCGGGGGTCACCGGCGCCGATCCGGGGAGCACGGCCGCCGACCTGGCGGGGGCGATCGCGGTCCGGGAAGCGATCTACGCCCTGGTCGCGGCCCGGCTCGTCGGCCACGAGTACGACCCGGAGGCGTTGACGCTGCTCAACGAGGCAGCCGCGCAGCCGGACGCGGTCCCGCAGCTGACCCGGACCGGACGACAGGTCCGGGCGACCGCGGCGCAGGCGTTGTCCACCGTGGCCCGGGCCGCGATCACGATCCTGGGCGGTCCGGACGCGGACCTGCTGAAGGAATGCGGACGACCGGAATGCACGCAGGTTTACCTGGACCATTCGCGCGGATCACGGCGCGAATGGTGCGCGATGGCCACCTGCGGAAACAAAATGAAGGCCGCGGCTTACCGGGCACGACGGCGAGGAAATCCGCCGCTGACGCCCTCCCGGCAATCCTGACCCAGCCAGCGAAGCGAACGCCTCCCGGCAGATCAGCACTCGCCGGTCCGGCACACCTGGCTTCCGGATGCCGAAGCACGTTCCGTCCCCCGGCTGCTCCCGTTCCGCCCGCCAACGCCCGAATTCCTCGCCCTGGGCAGGAGATTCCGCGATGAGGTCCCCAGCGCCGCATCGTCCGGATGCTTCGCCCGGAACAGCGCGGGCAAATCCACCAGCAGTCGCGTCATCGATTCCAGGCGACGATGTCGCACCGGTGGTTCAAACACCATGGCCGGGCGCGGGGAAACTCGGCCGAGGGCTCCGGCTCGGCGGCAGCCGGTTAGTCCGCTGAACGGGACTGCCCGCTGAGCCCGTAAAGGCAACTGCGCTCGCCGGGACCGCCCTCACCGATGCTCACGTCTCGTCGAGCGCGACCTGCTCCCGACGGCCCACGAGACGGACATGGTCCCCCGCTCCCCGCGGGCTGGCGGCGTCCTGACCAGCAAGCACACCCGCGCCGACCTGACCGCGGCCACCCCCGGCGAGAGCGACCCGCCCTCGGCGCGGTCACCGAACGCAACCTGGCGCGGCTCGGCATCCCACGCGACGTGCTCGCCAGCGCCCCCCATCCGCACGGCGACCCGGCTGCCGAGGACCGCCGGGCCATTACCAGCCGCGCGAAAGCTGCCTCGCCCCCGCGAACACCTCAACCATCCAGTTGAGCATTTCCGATCGAATCCGTTCAACCCGCCGGAAGTCGGGGATTTCGACGACCGGGCAGAATCGCTGCACCGGACCACCCGGACCGGCCGCTTTCCGTGCGCTCGCGCAGGTTCTCACGGTCCATTATAGACAGTCCAGGGCGGACGAAATCACGCTGGGTGGCCATGATCCGCGCCAGGCCACCCGTCCGGCGCAATCAACGGAAAGCCTTCCGGTAAAACCACAAGCGAGAGTGGTCCGGGGTGACAACGTTGACGGATAACCACTGCCCCGCCTTTCTTTGCCAGCTGTTGACCTTTCCCGAGCGCCGGGCGTATGGTCTAGACCAAGAAGCCCACCCCCTTCGCTCACCCCCAGTGCGGGCCGGCTCCCGGAAAGCCGGTGCGTCGCTTTGTCGTACCCGCACGGGGAAACGAGCATTCCCCGAAGGAGCTGTCCATGAAAGCGAACCGGAAACTCGTCGCGGCCGCGGTCGGCACGGCGATCGCCCCGGTGCTCGTGCTGATCAGCCCGGCAGGCATCGCCAGCGCGCACGGGTACGTCAACGCGCCGGCGAGCCGGCAGGCCCAATGCGCGCAAGGAACCGTTTCCTGCGGCCAGATCAAGTACGAGCCGCAGAGCGTCGAAGGACCGAAGGGGCTGCACAGCTGCAGCGGCGGCAACGCCCAGTTCGCCGAGCTGAACGACAACAACAAGGGCTGGAAGGCGTCGCCGGTCGGCTCCTCGGTGGCCTTCACCTGGAAGTTCACCGCCCGGCACCGCACGTCCAACTACGAATACTGGATCGGCAACGACAAGATCGCCACCGTGGACGGCGGCGGCCAGCAGCCCCCGGCGACGGTCACCCACAACGTGAACCTCAAAGGGCACACCGGAAGGCAGACGGTGCTCGCCGTCTGGAACATCGCGGACACCGCGAACGCCTTCTACGCCTGCATCGACCTGCAGGTGAGCTGACCCGGAAAGTCCACACCGGACACTGAGGCACGGGCCGTGGCGGCGGCCCGTGCCTCGGCGTGCGTCCGGTGAATTCGCCGCGAATGACAAAACCAGCCAATTTCTCCCGCATTCGTTGACCTGCTTTCCCGGCCGTGACTAGCGTGCCGGTCACCGGAAAAGGGCACGACTCCAGGAGGCGGTTTTCCTTGATTTCCCGGCGAGCATTCCTCGGCGCATCCGCGGCAGCCGCGACATTTCCACTCTGGAACTCCGCGTTCGCCTCCGCGAGCACCCCCGACACCGCGAAGGTCGCTTTCGACGACCGGTCCGGTGCGGGCCAGACCTACGCGTACATCACCGGCACGACCCTGGACAACCGGCTCGTCATCCTGAAAGCCGATGGCACGCCGTACTATCCGCCGTCCCCGGGCAGCGACCACACGCCGCTCGGCGAGGACTGCGCGATCCCGCTGAAGTCGCTTTCCCAGGCCACCGTCCCGAAAATGTACGCGGCCCGGATCTATGTCGCGCTCGACAGCAAACTGGACTTCTTCGTCAACAAGGGCCCGGCGCTCGTGCACCCGAGCTTCCTCGCCGCCGACGACCCGAACTACAACCGGAACTGGTCGTTCTGCGAATTCACCTTCAACAACGACGTGCTGTTCGCCAACATCAGCTACGTCGACTTCGTCGCGATCCCGATCGGCCTGCACCTCACGACGACCGGCTCCGGCGACCAGACGGTCCCCGGACTGCCCGCGCGCTCGCTCGACCCGATCTGCGACGCCCTCAACGCCCAGGGCGGAAAATGGGGCACGCTCATCGAGACCGGCGGCGACGGAAAACCGCTGCGCGCACTGTCCGCGCATTACCGCGCCGACCAATTCGGCGGATACCTCGACGGCTACATCGACGAGGTCTGGAAGAAATACGCGAGCGAGACGCTCACCGTCGACACCCAAGTACCCGGCCTGGGCGCGTTCACCGGCCAAGTCGGCGCGGACGGCGTGCTCGCCTTCAACAACGGCGAACGCTTCGACAAACCCGCCACGCCCGACGTATGGAGTTGCGACAGCGGACCGTTCGCCATCAAACAAGGCGACAGCGACGCCCGCAAGGCGATCATCCCCCGGCTCGCGGCGGCATTGAACCGCACCACCCTGCGCGACAATCCGAAACAGCCGACCGGCGAGGATCCGGCGAAGTTCTACCAGAACCCGGAAACCAACCACTACGCGCGCATCGTGCACAGCAAACTGCCGGACAACCGCGGATACGCCTTCCCGTACGACGACGTCTCCCCCGGCCCCGACTTCAGCGGTGCCGTCCAGGCCGGCGACCCGGACACGCTCACCATCACAGTCAACGCCTTGCGCTGAGCCAAAAACGTGCCGCGGTCCTTTTCGGACCGCGGCACGGTCATCCGGTGAGATCGCCTTCCCGCTCGTTCTTCGCCGCGTAGAAGGCCAGCTTCTCCTCGTCCACTTCCACGCCGAGCCCCGGCCCGGTCGGCACCGGCAACCGTCCGCCGGAAAGCCGCAGCGGTGCGACAATGTCGTCCGCATGCAGGTAATACATGCTGTCGATCGCCCGCGACAGCACCGGCGTGCTGGCCACCACCGCCAGATGCGCCGCGGTCGCGATCCCGAGTTCGCCGCCGCTGTGCAGATTCATTCCGAGCCCGAACGTCTCGCAATGCGCCGCAAGCGCTTTCGTCGCCGCGATGCCGCCCCATTTGTAGACGTCACCGTGGATCACGTCGACCGCACCCAGCCGTACCGCCGGAGCGAACTCCTCGAACCGGACCACGCACATGTTGGTGCACAAGGGAATCCGCACCTTCGCGCGAACCTGGCTCATCCCCTCGATTCCCGCGCACGGGTCTTCGAGATACTCCAGGTCCAGTTCCTCCAACGCGATCCCAGCCCGGATCGAATCCGGCACCGACCACGCGGCATTGGGATCGACCCGCAACTCGATCTCCGGCAACGCCCTCCGCAGCTCCCGCAGAATCCGGACATCTCCCCGAACGTCGCGCGTACCCTTCAATTTCACCGCAGAGAAGCCGCCCTCGGCGACCACTCTCGCCGCATGCTCGGCCAACCCTTGCGCGAGTTCTTCCCCTTCCGCACCAGGCGCGTCGGCGCGAGTGATCAACGCCGTGATCGGCACCTCGGTCCGCACCGCCCCGCCCAGCAGGTCAGTCACGGACTGCCCGGTGACCCGTCCGATGAGATCCCAGCACGCGACGTCCAGCCCGGCCAGCGCCGCATATCCCAGATAGCCGTGGAAAAACGGCACCATGTGCTGCCGACGATGAAACGCTTCGAGCGCGAACGGGCTGGTCCCGATCATGTCCGCGCCCAGTTTCCGGGTCAGCTCCGCGACCGGCCGACCCCACATCGTCTCGCCCCAGCCCTCGGCCCCGGTGTCCGTGCGCAGCCGCACCACCGTGCGGGTCTCGCCGGTCTTGGTCTCGAACGAACTGGTGAACGGATTCGTCAACGGCAGATTCACGACCCACACGTCAACACTGGTGATCTTCATCCCCGCTGCCCCAACGCCGCCGAAACGACCCGCCGAATCGGTTCCAGTTCAACGTTTTCCACCGTCGCCTCAGCACTCGGCATGTCCTCGATCGCCGGCTCGGCGTTCAGCAACACCCGAAACACTCGCGGCAACACCGTCCGCCCGACGAGATCCTCCGCGAGCGCCGCCGCTTCCGTGCTGTCCATTGTGTACTGTGCAGCCAGATATTCGGCGAGCCGCGCGTACATCACCGCGAACATCGCGTCGTAGTACGCCTTCGCGCTGTCCGGCAACCGCTCGGCAGCCGCGATGCAAAGCCGGCACGTCCGCGCCTGCGACTCCCAGGTCAGCAGCTGCTGGAACCGCCCGCAGAACAACGCGACCGCCTCGACCGGGTCGTCCGCATACGCGTCCGGGGTCATCAGCTTGCCGAGGTACAGCTCGCGGACCAGGTCGAGCACCGCGAGGAACAGCTTGTCCTTGCTCTCGAAGTGCGCGTACAGCGACCGCTTGGACGTCCCCGCGCTGGCCGCGACCGCGTCCATCGACGCCCGTTCGAACCCGGTTTCGAGGAACACGTTCTTCGCCGCCAGCAGGATGTGCTTGCGCAACTCCGCACCCCGCAGCTGCGAACCGCCTTCACGCGCCATCCTTGCCTCCGCCAAAAGTAAACGGTACGGTGGAGTTTACTTCCTGCTCCACCTCTTCGACAGTCTCCTGGAGTGCCCGCATGATCGTCGTCACCGCCCCCACCGGGAACATCGGCAGCCGCGTACTCGCCGCGGTCGCCGACGGAGCCCGCCCCGTCCGCGCGATCGTCCGCGATCCCGCGAAACTGCCCGCTGACCTGCGCGAACGCATTGACGTCCAGGTCGGTTCACACGGCGATCCCGAGGTCCTCGCCCGCGCCTTCGACGGCGCCGACACCGTGTTCTGGCTAGTCCCGCCCGACCGG
The DNA here is from genome assembly GCF_004522315.1 of Amycolatopsis sp. CFH S0740. NCBI lineage: Bacteria > Bacillati > Actinomycetota > Actinomycetes > Pseudonocardiales > Pseudonocardiaceae > Amycolatopsis > Amycolatopsis sp. CFH S0740. Next base: position 35,060 of record NZ_SDLS01000052.1, read on the forward strand.
CGAGCCGCGAGCGTCGACGAGGCCTACTCCGGCTTCGCCCGCCCCGCCGTCGAGGCGATCCGCACTCACGGCGTCCGCCGGGTGGTATCGGTCAGCGCACTCGGCCGCGGCACCGCCTCCGCCGAACGAGCCGGACACGTCACCGCCACCCTGGCGATGGACGACCTCATCGCCGACACCGGCGTCGCCTTCCGCGCGCTGGCGAATCCGACCTTTATGGACAATCTGCTGCGCCAAGCTTCGGTGATCAAGGCACAAGGCACTTTCTACGACGTCCTGCCGCCGGATTACGCCGCCCCGACCGTCTGCACCCGCGACATCGCCGCGGTCGCTTCCCGGCTGCTGCTCGATCCATTGTGGACCGGCCGGGAAGAGGTCCCCGTGCTCGGCCCGGAAGACCTTTCGCCCGACCAGGAAGCCGCCATCATCAGCGAAGTGCTGGGGATTTCGGTCAAGTATCAGCAAATCCCGGTCTCCGCACTCGGCGCGCAGGTCCTCGCGAACGGTCACTCCGAGGCGATGGCACAGTCCATGATGGACATGGCGACCGCGAAGCTGAACCATCTGGACGAGGGCGTGGTCCGAACTCCGCAGCATGCCGTGGAAACGCCGACGACTTTCCGGCAGTGGTGCGAAGAATCCCTCAAGCCCGCGGTGGACAAAGCCTGACCCACTCCTACCGTCCGCTGTGGGCCAGCCCGGCCAGAATGTGGTCCAGCCCGCGGCGAAAGGTCCGTTCGTAACGATCATCGGCATGCGGCGTTTCCGCTTCGACCATGATCCGGCTCAGATGCGGATAATCGCCGCTGCCGATGATCAAATCGCCGTACTGCGCCTGCACCGCCAACCAGGTCGACATGTCCGTTCCGGACCGCCGGGCCGTTTCCTGTTCGGCCAGTTCGTCGAGGACGTGGCCGCGGACGAACGTCAGCACCGTGCCCACCTGGGCCAAGACCTCGTCCGCGGCCAGGCCCAGCCCGTCCACCGTCGCGTACGCCGCGTCCAACCACGCCAGACTGTTCGGCCCGAGCGCCGGACGAGTCGCGGGCATCGCGGCCAGCCAGGGATGCCGCACCACCAGAGCGCGGTACTCCCCGGCGATCGCGCGCAAGTCCGCCCGCCAATCCCCAGCCGGCGTCGGCGGCTCACGCTCCCCGAAAGCGGCGTCGATCATCAAGTCGAACAGCTCGTCCTTGGTGGCGATGTAGCGGTACAGCGTCGTCGTTCCGGTGCCCATCTCCGCCGCGACCCGGCGCAAGGACACCGCCTCGAGACCTTCCGCGTCAGCGACCCGAATCGCCGCAGCCGCGAGATCGGCCCGGCTGTGCGCCGGACGCGGTCCCCGGGTCCCGCGCTCCGGCCGCAGCCAGATCGGCGGCCGCACGTCGTCAACCATGGCCGACATTATTGCGAACACTGTGCGCGGTTCGCTAGAGTCGCCTTTATGCGAACACTGTGCCCGGGTAATCAGGCAGACCAGTGACCGAGTACCGCACCGGCTCGGTCACCTCCGCCGACGGAACCGTCATCGGATACCGCCAGCTGGGCAGCGGCCCGGCCGTGCTCCTCCTGCACGGCGGCATGCAGGCAGCGCAGCACCTGATGAAGCTCGCGACCGAGCTTGCGGCCGAATTCACCGTCTGCGTACCCGACCGGCGCGGCCGCGGACTCAGCGGACCGCACGGCGCCGAGTACGGGATCGCGCGCGAGACCGAAGACCTGCGCGCCCTGGCTGAAGAAACGGGCGCGGCACGGGTTTTCGGTCTCAGCTCAGGTGCACTCATCGCCCTGCGAAGCGCCCTTTCCGTCCCCGAGATCAGCGCGGTCGCCCTGTACGAACCACCGCTGTCGGTCAACGGTTCGGTGCCGCTGGAGTGGGTGCCGCGCCACGAACGCGAACTCGCCCGGGGGCGGCTGTCCTCCGCACTGGCGACGGTTTTGCAGGGATTGGCGCTCGAACCGGCGCTCAACCGGATCCCACGCTTCGCACTGGTACCCCTGATGGCGATCGGCTCGCGCCTGCAACGCCGATCCAGCGCCGACGTGCCGATCCCAGCGCTCATCCCGACCCACCACTTCGACATACAGCTAGTCGAGGAATTGGCCGACACCGCAAGGGATTACGCGGACTTGAGGGCGCGAGTCCTGCTTCTCGGCGGGAGCACAAGCCCGGCGTTCCTCCGAATCACGCTGGACGAACTCTCCGCCACGATCCCGCACACACAACGAATCACGTTCCCCGGACTGGGCCATTCCGGCCCAGACGACGACGGTTCCCCAGACCGGGTCGCGGAGGCTTTGCGCACTTTCTTCGCGGCTTGACTGCCCAGCCGCCAACCCTCGGCAGGCACCGGAATGCGATCCAGCACCCGTGCCCCGCGGCGGCTCCCCTTCTCGCGCCGATGCGCTACGACCCCGCCCCCGCCAACGCGACACGGCTCGGCTCGGCTCACTAACGCGAGACTGGCCTGTTCCTGGCAACGCGACAGGGGCTCGGCTCGCCAACGCGAGACTGGCCCGTTTCTGGCAACGCGACACGGCCTCGGCTCGCCAACGCGAGACGAGCCCATCCGCCAACACGACCCCGTCCGGCCGCGCGACACCAGCCAGTCCCGGCAAGGCGACCGGAGCCCGCCCTGGCGAAGCGATGCGTGCCCCGTCGCGGATCGGATCGCAGCCGAGGCGGTCACCAACCCGGCTCTCCCCCGCACGCCGCACCGCCCTCAATGGCACTCAGTGCACTTCACTTGCCGACCGGCAAGCGTCTCACCTGGGTTCGGCGTCGCGCAGCGCAGCGCCGATCCGGGTCACCACCTCGTGCAACGGCGTCGCAGTGCTGAGCACCGCCACCACCGTGCCCGGCTCCGCCTCGCCGGATGACTTCGCGCCGGACGTCCGGAACGCGTCCGCGACCAGGGTGAACGCCTCCGTCGCCGCGGCTTCGATGTCGTCGCGGCCGCCGCTGCGCAGCCAGCGTCGCAGAACATGGTTATTGGCCGCCGCGATCGCCGCCGCGGCCACGGCCGCCCGGAGCGTCGCGGTCTCGTCGCCAGCCGCGGCGAAGCGGTCCTGGAGGTAGCGGGCGAGGACGCGCTGATAGCGGTCGACCGTCGCGACTTCCTTGTCCCGCAACGACGGCACCGTGCGAGTGAGACTGAATCGCTTGAGCGAGACGTCCAGCTCCGCAGCATAAGATTCCAGCACCAGCGACACCGCCGCGGTCGCCACTTCGATCGGGTCGCGCGCCGGATCGGCGGTCTCGAAGACCTGCTCCATCTCGGCGACGATCTCGTCGTGATTGGCGAAGAGGACGTCGTCCTTGCTGTCGAAGTACCGGAAAAACGTCCGCCGCCCGACGCCCGCCGCCGCGGCGATGTCGTCGATGGTCGTCGCCTCGTACCCGTTGGCGGCGAAGAGATCCACGGCCGCCGTAGCGAGCGCACGACGCAACTGCCGCCGCCCGGCCGGCGTGGCCCCGACCCGGGTGCGCGGCGTCTCCGTCATTCCCGAACGGTAGCAGCCCGGGTTGCTAGTGGCACTGAGTGCCGTTAGCATGGGCAGGCACCCCATGCGAGCGGAAGGCGTCGACGATGACTCTCGACCAGCAACTGCGGCCCGACCACCACACCGGCCCAGACCCGGCAGACGCGTATTACGGCGGGGTGTTCGGCTGGTCCGTCCGACGGCAGGGCGGCGCGCGCCTGTTCCTCGCCTTGGAAAACGGCTTGTGCGCGGTGACCCTGCCGAAACTCACCTCGGGCCCGGTGCGCAACCACCTGTCCGCCCTGGGCTGCGAAGGCCCGTCCCTGATCCTCCCCACCCAGCACGGCCCCCGCCTGGCCATCCTCGCCGAAACCGACGGCGAACTGCTCCTGCGAGGCACCCTGCCGCCGGATGTAACCGTCCTGGACAGCGGCGCGCTCCTCCCCCTGCCGACCGGTCACCAAGCCCCCGGCATGGGCCCGGAATGGCTGACCGCCCCCGACCCGAGGCACCGCTGGCTGCCGAGCGTGAGCGCAGTACTGGCCGGGGTACGCCAGCGCCCCTGACCCTTCCCGCTCGCACGGCCTTTCCGCGAGCACGGTGCCAGAGACTCCGCCCACTCCCTTCCGCGAGCTCCTTCCGCGCCCCACCTCACCTCGATTGAAGTCAATGAGGGGACCCCTCATTGACTCTGATTCCGTGAGGGTTCCCCTCACGACTCACCCTCATCGCCGACGCACCCGATGCGCGTGAGGTGCATCCCCGCGCACCCAATGTGGCGTTCGGTGCGTCAGACGCACCCAATGCCACATTGGGGTTTTCTCAGCAGCACTCGGTCTCTCGCCTCTTCCGGCACGTCCGACGCGCGATGCCGACGTCCGTGAGGGCCCCCCCAAGGGAATCTGATTCCCGCAGGGTTCCCCTCACGCACCTCCCTCGCGCCGTGAAGGGGCCCTTTACGTACCTAGATTCCCTCAAGGAGCCCTTCACGGCCCCGCCTCCACTCGCCCCCGATGCAGGGTTCGGCGCACCCCATGCACCCAATGTGGCGTTGGGCGCATCCTGCGCACCCAATGCGGCATTCGGTGCATCCCACCGCACCCAACGCGGCATTCAATGCACCCCACCGCCCCCACCAGGGCGGCGTTCGGTGCGTCCCACGCACCTAATGCGGCGTTCGGTGCGTCCCACGCACCCAATGTGGCATTCGGTGCGTCCCACGCACCCAATGTGGCATTCGGTGCGTCAGATGCACCCAATGCCACATTGAGGATTTTTCATCCTGTTGTTG
>NZ_SDLS01000053.1:0-39358 GCF_004522315.1 Amycolatopsis sp. CFH S0740
GCCGGCGCTGCCGCGAGTTCGCCCGCCGCGCCCGCCTCGCCGTCCGCCGCCGCGCCCGACGCCGCCACCGTCGGCGCGACCGTCAAGGCCGCGATGAAGAAGTCGACCGCGGTCCACGTCAAGGGCACGAAGAGCGAAGACGGCAAGATGAAGGTCGACATGCAGTTCAACAAGGACAGCGTGAGCGGCTCGATCGAGAAGGACGGCGTCGAGGTGCCGGTGCTGCGCGTCGGCGAGAAGGTCTGGATGCGGTTCAGCAAGTCGCTGGTCAAGGAGACCGGGATGCCCGCCGAGGCCGCGGCGATGGTGAACGACAAGTGGGTGTCGCTCGACTCCCCGCTCGCCCAGGGCATGGGCGAGGTCTTCAAGCTGTTCATGGACTTCGACGTCTTCATCGGCTCCATGGCCGACGACGTCGACAAGCCCGGCTACTCCGCGGCCGAGCCCGCCGACGTGGCGGGAACCCCGGCGCTGCGCTACAGGAACGGCAGCCGGACGATCTTCCTCGAAGCCGAGGGCTCCCACCGCCTGCTGCGGCTCGAGTCCCCCTCGGAAGGCACGATGGAATTCAGCGGCTGGGACCAGCCCGTCCCGGCCCAGGCCCCGCCGGCCGCCGAGATCTACTCCGGCCCCGGCTCCTGACCGGACGGCCTCGCGTTCCCGCGCCGTTCGGGAGCGCGAGGCCTTGCGTCCACTGTGGACCGCAGCGTCACGAATCCGCTTTGGGCCGAGATAAGCCGTAACGGACCGCCGACCCGCTCGACCCCGCGGCCATCAAGGCGGCGATGAAGAAATCGACCGCGGTCCACGTCAAGGGCACGGTCAACAGCGGCGGCGACATCAAGATCGACCTGCAGCTCAACAAGGACAGCGTCAGCGGCTCGATCGAGAAGGACGGCGTCGAGGTCCCCGTGCTGCGCGTCGGCGACAAGATCTGGATGCGGTCCAGCAAGTCGCTCACCAAGAAGGCCGGACTGCCCGCCGCGGCCGCCGCGATGGTGAACGACAAGCGGGTGTCGCTCGACTCCGGCCCCGGTTCCTGACCAGACAGCCTCGCGTCCACTGTGGACCGTAGCCGTAACGAACCGCCGGACCGGGCGATAAGCGGATGCGCCCGGGGGTGTCCCAGGCCTGTCCCGAACGGAAACCGCATGACTCGCCCGGTCCCAAACCGTCTCCTCCTGCGCTGCGGTGCCATTGCGGCCGCGCTCGCGTGCGCTGCCTGCTCCGGTTCCGGAGGGAGTCCAACCCTGCCGCTGGTCAGCGCGGCGGCGAGTTCGCCGGTCAAGCCGTTCGACGCGCCGCCCGATGCCGCGACGGTCGGGGACACCGTCGCGAACGAACTGGGCATGGCCAGGGCGGTCCACCTCAAAGGCACGAGCGCCGACGGCCTCACCGTCGACCTGCAGCTCAACCACGACAGTGCGAGCGGTTCGATCGAGAAGGACGGCGCGCCGCTGTCGCTGGTGCGCGTCGGCGACAAGGTGTGGATCAAAGTCACCGCCGCGCTGGCCAAGATCACCGGACTGTCCGCCCGAGCCATGTCGACGATGGACGGCAAATGGCTGCCGGCGGACGCTCCGCTGCTCCACGGCCGTGGCGCGAAGTTGAAGGACCTCCTGGACTGCGACTCCTTCCTCGACTCCGCCGCCGACGAGCTCGGCCAGCCCGGTTACTCCGCGGGCGAACTCGTCGACCTGGAGGGCACTCCGGCGGTGCGCTACCGGAACGGCAGCAAGGCGATCTACCTCGGGCGCTTCGGGACGACCTACTCCCTGATGCGGTACGAGTCCCCGCGGGACGGGGCGCTGGACCTCGACCTGGGCGACCCCCACCCGGCCAAGGCCCCCTCCGCCGACGAGATCTACTCCGGTCCCGGCTCCTGAAGTTCTGCCGTCCGGGCGAACGAGTGCGACACTGCCCGAGATGATCGGTCTGCTGTATCCCACTCGCGATTGCGCCGAGGACGACTTCACCGCCCTCGCCGGATGCCTGGACGCCCGGCCCGGCGTGGAGTTCGCCTACGTCCCCTGGGCGCGGCGCGTCGTCGAGCGGGAGAACGTCCAGACCGCCGTGCGCGAGCTGAGCGAGCCGGACCGGCTGGTCCAGACGGCGGCGAAGTTCACGACGTCCCCGCGCGTGGTCAGCTGGGCGTGCGCGAGCTGCAGTTTCCTCGACGGCGTCGCCGTGGCCAAGACGCAGACCGGTGCCCTGACGGACGCGCTGGGCGTCCCGGCGAGCAGCACGTCGCTGGCGTTTCTCGCCGCCGCGCACCGGCTCGGACTCAAGCGGATCTCGCTCGCCTCGGTGTACGCGCCGGACATCACCGACGCGTTCTCGGCGTTCCTTGCCGAGGAAGACATCGCGACTGTGCACGCCGTGTCGGCCGATGCCGGTTCGGACCGCGATCTGGCGGCGTGGGACAGCGGCCGCATCCGCGAACTGGTCGATTCCGCGGCCTCGCCGGACGCCCAGGCCGTCCTGCTCCCGGAGACCGCCCTGCACACCGCGCCGCTGCTCGCCGAACTCGAAAACCGGGCGGGCAAACCCGTGCTGACCGCGACACAGGTGACGCTCTGGCACTGCCTCACCCTGCTCGGCCGGCCTGCCGCCGGACCGGGTCTCGGCACGCTGCTCGCCCACCCGCATTGACCGTCCACTGTGGACAAACAAGATCCCGGGCATAACCGCGGCCGATCGCGGGTAATTCCCCGATCATGAGCAGCCACCTGATCGCCGTCACCGTCGACTGCCGAGACGCCGACGCACTCGCCGAATTCTGGCGGGAAGCGCTGGGCTACCCGCCTGCCGAGCGGTGGCCGGACAGCCACGGACTCACCTACGTCGAACTGAAAGCGCCGGACCGGCCGTCGCTGCTGTTCCAGCCGGTGCCCGAGGGGAAGACCGTCAAGAACCGGCTGCACCTGGACATCGCGCCGGACACCGTGGAACAGCGCGACGAAGTGGCCCGCCTCGTCACCCTTGGCGCGAAAGTCGTGGAAGATCCGGAGAACGACCACTGGATCGTGCTGAAAGACCCCGAAGACAACGAATTCTGCGTCCTCCCCCGGCGGTCCTGACCCCGCGCTACGATCGCCGCCGTGCCCGACCCCCGAATGCCCGCGCACCCCGACCTCGGCATGCTCGCCGGGCGGTTGCTGTTCGCGGTGCAGCGGGAACTGTTCACCGCGCTGGCCGCCGAGGGTTTCGCCGACCTGAGCCCCCGGCACGGCGCGGTGCTCGCCTACCTCGGCCCGGACGGCGCCCGCGCGACCGAACTGTCCCGCCTCTCCGGACGGCGCAAGCAGGTCATCGGCACGATGGTCGACGAACTCGCGACGCTCGGCTACGTCGAACGCCGCCCCGACCCGGCCGACCGGCGGGCGAAACTCGTCTGCCCGACCGAACGCGGAGAAGCCATGATCGCGGCCTCGACCCGCATTCTCGCCGGGATCGAGGACCGGCACGCCCAGCGCCTCGGCCAGGCCGAGTACGCCGAGTTCAAGCGGGTGCTCACCGAGGTCACAGACGAGCAGCGGCACTTCGCCGGACAGTGATCACTGGCCCGGCCAATTCTGCTGCGGCGGGCCGGAGGCGGGCCATTGCCCCGGCATCGGCTGCTGCGGATACGGCTGCTGGGGATACTGCGGCTGCTGCGGGTACTGCTGCGGCATTCCCGGAGCGCCGTACTGCTGCGGATACTGCTGTCCCATCGGATACTGCGGCATCCCCGGAACTGGTGCCCCGTAAGGCATTCCGTATCCCACGGGCGGAGGCGTCTTCGCGGACACCGCGGGCAGCCACAGCACCACCGCCAGGATCGTGATCACGCCGAACGCGACGCTCGCGTCCCAGGAATGGACATCCACGAGCGAGACGAGCGCGCACAGCAGCTGCACCGGCGCGGCCCAGAGCAACCTCCGCCCGACCGCTTGCCGACGCGCGAAAATCATCCCCACGCCGACCAGCACCACAATCGCCAGCAAGCCGTACAGCCCCGACGCGTAAGTGGCGACACCGGCGTATTTTCCGCCGCTCGCGAGATGGAAGATCGACCACAATCCCCCGCGTGCCGCGTAGATCTCCAGCAGTGCGAGGACCACCGCCACCGCGATCCCGATCCCCGTCACCCTCGGCCGCACTGCCGGCTGAGTCATCCCCGGTCCCCTCCGTCACCCTCCGGAGGGAACACTCTACCAAGCGCATCCACCGTCCACAGTGGAACAACCGCCCCGGCCCCGGCGACCGGCCCGCCCGCCGTCTACGATCGGCCCCGTGACCGCCTACGACGACGTCTTCGACGACCTGGACGCTTCGGCCCTGCCCGAGCGGCAGCAGCGCATCCTCGCCACCATCCGGGACTGGGTGGGCAGGCACGGATACTCGCCGAGCACGCGCGAGATCGGCGAAGCGGTCGGGCTGCGGTCGACGTCCTCGGTGTCGAAGCATCTCGCCGCGCTGGAGGACAAGGGGTTCCTGCGGCGCAGCCCCACCGTCTCCCGCCCGATCGACGTGCGCGCCTTCCTCGGCGACCTGCCCACGCGCGAAAGCAGCGACTCCGTGCCGGTGCCGGTGGTCGGCGACATCGCGGCGGGCACGCCGATCTCCGCGCAGGAGCACGTGGACGACGTCATGCAGCTGCCGCGCGGGCTCACCGGCCGCGGCACCGTGTTCGGGCTGCGCGTGCGCGGCGATTCGATGGTCGACGCGGCGATCTGCGACGGCGACATCGTCGTGGTCAAGCAGCAGCCCGAGGCGCATTCGGGCCAGATCGTCGCCGCGATGATCGACGAGGAGGCGACGGTCAAGGTCTACCGCCGCCGTGACGGGCACGTCTACCTCGAGCCCCGCAACCCGGCCTACGACGTGATCGACGGCGACCGGGCCACGGTGCTCGGCGTGGTCGTCTCGGTGCTCCGCAGCATGTGAGCGGCGATGCCGGGGCGCACCGGCACCGCCACCCACGAGCCACCTCAGTCGACGGCCACCGGGACCCGGGTGTCGGCCAGCACCTCCGGCTCGGCCGCCCGGCCCTGCCACGGCCGCGCGACCAGCCACAGCACCAGGCCGGACACCACCAGTCCGCCGAACATCACCGTGGCCATCGCGACCGCGTTGTTGCCCAGCAGGCCGACCACCGGCGACACCGCCGCGCCGACGCCGAACTGCACCGCGCCCAGCAGCGACGCCGCGGTCCCGGCGTTGTCGCCATGCGCGTCGAGCGCGACCGCCGGCGCGTTCGGCAGGATCAGCCCGGCGAAGAACAGCACCACCCACACCGGCACCGCGACGCCGAACATGCCGCCGAAGCCGGTCAGCGCGGTCGCCAGCAGCACCGCGGCCGAGGCCGCCGCCGCGACGCTCGCGAAAAGCAGCACCTGGTGCGGTTCGAACCGGTTCATCAGCCGGGCGTTGACCTGCGTCGCGGCGATCAGCCACACCGCGCTCGCCCCGAACATCAGGCCGAACTGCTGCTGGTCGAGCCCGTACTGCTGCTGGAACACGAACGACCCGCCGCTGACGAACGCGAACAGCCCGGCCATCGCGAACCCGGCCACCAGCACCAGCCCGACGAACGAGCGGTCGGTGAACAGCGTCCGGTAGGACCGCATGGTCGCGCGGACCTTGAACGGCTGCCGCCGCGCGGGCGGCAGGGTCTCCGGCAGCGCCAGCGCCGCCGCGACGCCGCTCGCCAGCCCGATCGCGGCGAGCGCCACGAACACCCCGCGCCAGTGCGTCCACGCCAGCAGCGCGCTGCCGAGCGTCGGGGCCAGCACCGGGGACACGCCCATCACCAGGATGAGCTTGGACAGCAGTTTCGCCGCGGCGCGATCGGTGTAGAGGTCGCGCACCACGGCCAGCGCCAGCACCGCGCCCGCCGAGGCGCCCAGCCCCTGCAGCACGCGCGCCGCGCTCAGCAGCTCGACCGTCGGCGCCACCAGGCACAGCAGCGACGCGAGCACGTGGATCGCGCTTCCCGCGACGAGCGGGATCCGCCGCCCCATCGCGTCCGAGAGCGGGCCGGCGATCAGCTGGCCCAGGCCGAGCCCCAGCACCGTTCCGGTGAGGGTCAGCTGGATCGTAGACTCCGTCGTCAACAGTTCGCGGGTGATGTCCGGCAGAGCCGGCAGATACATGTCGATGGACAGCGGCCCCAGTGCCACCAGAACGCCCAGCACGAGCACCAGCTTCAGCTGGCTCCCGGCTTTCGGCGCTTCGCGTGTTTCGTTCACGCCACTCCCCTTCGTCGTGAGCACGCCAGTGACTTACGACGAAGGGGGCCGAGAAATTCCGGAACCCCCGAACAGATCACACCTGGGAATCCCGCTTGACAAACTCAGCCGAGGCCGAGAGCGAATACGTGGAGGTCCGGATCGGACGGGAGCGTCACCGTCGCGATCTTCTTGCCCGCCGGGATTTCCAGCGGCGACGTCGCGTAGACCGAGGCGCCGATTCCCTGGCCGCCGGGCTGATTCCGGTACGCGGTGCGGGCCACGAGCGTATTGCCGAACACTGGTTCGGTTTTTCCGCCCGGCAACACCCAGTCACCGAACGAAAGATCGGCGGTCGCCGTCGTGCCGTCGGTGAACGCGACCGTCGCGCTCCCGCGATGGTCTCCGTTCGTCGCCGAACCGACGAAAAGCAGGCGGGCGGCTGAAGTTCCACCTAGATCGAGCTTCTGCCCGGACGGCACCGCATTGTCCGGACGGCCGGACGGGGCAGCGGGCCAAACGAACGTCGTGCCCGCCGCGTGTCCGGTCGAACCCGGAGCGAGACCGGCGTCCGCCAGCGCTTTCCGCGAATAGCTGTTCCCGGCGCCGTCGAAATTCGCCGATCCGCCGTCGCCGTCGTCGGAAATCCCGGCATTGCCGAAGGTCGCGGCGAGGCTTCCCTTCGGCGCGACCAAAACAATTACCGAGGAAGAAACGGTATGTCCGGCTCCGCGCAATGTCACCGGCACTTCGTAGTAACCCGCGCGAGTGCCCGCCGCCGCGGTCACGGTCAGGTCCGTTTTCCCGCCGCCGGTGTGGTTGTCGAGCCACACCGAACGTGGTCCGGACACGGTGATTCCGGCGGGCGCCGACGTCGAGAGGTTGAGCGCGCGCAGGTGCCCGCCGAGCCGCTGGCCGTTCACCGCAACGGTGCCGGAGCCGCCCGGTTCGAGGGTCACCTGGTTGGCGACCGAGCCGACGAACGGTTCCTCGTTGTCCCGATAGGACGGTGGTTGCGTGTTCGCCGCCCAGTTCCGGTCCGGCTGCGCGGACAGCGCGAAGTCGAGCCGACCGCCGTTGCGCGCGAGATCTTGCGGCAGCGACGTCCGGTCCCACCGGTGCCCGTTCAGCGCGAGGCCATGGACGTACTGCGTGGTCGTCGAGGCTCCCGGCGCGCGGATGTCCAGCGTGCGGCCGCCGGGCAGGGTCAGCACCGCGCGCTCGAACAGCGGGCTGTGCACGGTGAGGTCCGGCGTGCCCGGAGTCGACGGGTACAGGCCCAGCGCGGCCCAGACGTACCAGGACGATTGCGCGCCGAGGTCGTCGTTTCCGGGCTCTCCGTCCGGCGTCGCGCTGAACAGCGTGGTCGCGATCCGGCGCACCACCTCTTGGGTCTTCCACGGCTGGCCGACGTGGTTGTACATCCAGGGAACGCCGAAGTCGGGCTCGTTGCCCGCCCACATGTACGGCTCGTTCGGGCCGACGTTGAGCTTCTGGAAGAACGTGTCGAGCCGAGCGGACACCGCCGCCGGACCGCCCATCGCGGTCACCAGCCCGGCCGTGTCCTGCGGCACGAGCCAGGTGTACTGCGCGGCGTTGCCCTCGTCGAAACCGTCCTGGCCGAAGGTGCCGGGCGCGGGCGGCTGGTAGGCCGGGCCGTCCGGGAACCGGCCGTCCTGGCCGCGCGGCTGGAGGTAGCCGGTCGCCGGGTTGAACAGGTGCTGCCAGTTCTGGCCGCGTTTCGCGAAGTCGCGGGCGACGCCGCGGTCGCCGATCGCGCCCGCGAACTGGGATATGGCGAAGTCGTCGATCGCCCATTCCAGGGTGATCGAGGCGCCGACGCGGGCGTGGTCGCCGCGGGAGGCGTCGTTGTTGGGCAGGTAGCCGCGGGCGACGTAATCCGCGATCCCCCGGCGTTCCTGGTACGCGCCGGGCGTCTCGTCCACCGACGTCGCGCCCTTGACCAGGTACTTCAGCGCGGTCTTGACGTCGAAGTCGCGTGCGCCGAAAGCGTAGAGGCTCGACAGCAGCGCGACCGAGCTGTCGCCGGTCATCTGCCCGGTGTAGCCGTTGGCCATCGGCCAGCGCGGCCACCAGCCGCCCTGGACCGCGTCGTTGGTCAGCGACTGCGCCATGTCGCTGGCTTCCTTCGGGAACAGCATGCCGTGCAGGGGCGCGAGCGAGCGGTAGGTATCCCAGTCGGAGAAGTTGGCATACTGCGAATGCCCGGCCGGGAGCGTGCGGACCTGGTTGTCGAAGCCGAGGTAGCGGCCGTCGGCGTCGTTGAACGTGTTGGGGTGCATCAGGCCGTGGTAGAGCGCGGTGTAGAACGTCTTGAGCTGCGCGGAGTCCTTGCCCGCCACGCGGATCCGGCCGAGTGCGTCGCGCCAGGCGTCCTTGGTGCCCTTGCGCATCGCGGCGAAGTCCCAGCCGGGGGTCATGTTCTTCTTCGCGCCCTGAACGTCCACATAGGACATCGAGACCTTCGCGTGGACCACGCCGGCGTCGCCGAACGTCAGGTACGCCCCGGCTTTCGGCGCGTCGACCTGGTCGCTGCCGGGCTGGACGGTTTTGCCGTCCCAGGTGCCGTGCGCGGTGAACGGACGGTCGAAGGTGATGTCGTAGAAGACGGTGTACTTGTTCGGCTTTCCGCAGAAATGGCCGGTCGTCGCCTGGCCGCTGACCTCGCGGTCGCCGGTGATCCGCAGCCCCGCCGCGGAGTTGCCCGCCAGGCTCGCGCCGCCCTTCACGAGCACCTGCGCGTTCTGCCCCGCCGGGAAGGTGAACGCCGCCATCCCCGTGCGGGTGGTCGCCGTCAGCTCGGTGCGCACGCCGGAATCGGGGAACGTGACCGCGTAGTAGCCGGGTTCAGCCTGCTCGCCGTCGTGGGTGAAGCGCTCGACCCGGTCCCACGGTTTCGCCCCGACCTCGCCGGTGACCGGCAGGATCGGGACGTCGCCGAACGCGTTGCAGCCGACCGACGCGTGGTCGAGGCTGAAACCGCGGATCTTGTCGCTGTGGTACTGGTAGCCGGCGTAGGACCCGTCGGTGTCCGGCGAGAACTGCATCATCCCGAACGGCGCGGCGGGCCCGGGAAAGTTGTTGATCTCGCCGACCGAGGTGCCGCCGCGGCCGGTCCCGATGAGCGGATCCACATACGCCGCCGGATCGCCGACCAGGGCCGCCTGCGGCGCGGCCGCCGCGACGGTCCCCGCTCCGACGACCGCCGCCGTCGCCAACGCTGCCACGACTGAGTACCGCACGGCACCTCCCAGACCTCGTGTTGTCCGACCTTTCCGGCTCGCGGGCGGCGAGGTCAACCGGATGACAGAGATCTGGCCGGTTTCGACCGGACAGACATCCGACCGGCGGCACGGCAGACTCCTGCGGAGGTCCGTACGGGAATCGGATTCCGTCCGGGGTTTCCGCACAGACCTGCGCTTCGCGTGCCTGCCGGGCTAACCTCGACGGACATGACAGAACCTGCCACCCGGGACGTCGAGGGCTACGAGGTCGGCTCCGGCGTCTCCGTCATCCGCGAATACGAAACCGAGCCCGGCAGCGGACCGCGGCTGCACCGGCATCCCTACCGCGAAACCTTCGTCATCCAGCGCGGGCGCGCGTTGTTCACCATCGGCGAGGAGCAGCGCGAGGGCGTCGCCGGGGAAGTGCTCATCGCTCCGGCGAACACCCCGCACAAGTTCGTTTCCCTCGGTCCCGAACCCTACGAGGCGGTGCACATCCACGAGAACGACCGGTTCGTCACCGAGTGGCTGGAGTGAGGTCGAGCCGCATTTGTACGTCCCGTGTATCCCGTTCGGCGATGCTCGGCCCGGACCGACCAGGACCGGGAGGACACGGATGCTCAGGAAACTCGCAGTGCTCACCGCCGGAGCCGCGGCGGCGGCCACGGTCGCCGTCGCCGTTCCGGGCGTCGCCGCGGCGCTGCCGGCGGCGAACATGGAGGCCGTGCTGCTCGCGGCCCAGATCGACCCGCAGCGCGCCGACAGCACGCAGACCCCGGGCGCGCACGACAGCGTCCTGCTGGTCGAGAAGGCGCTGCAGGCGAAGGGGCTGCTGGACGCCAAGTACGTCGACGGCTACTTCGGCACCACCACGATCGACGCTTACTCGAAATACCAGAAATCCCTTGGCTACACCGGAATCGACGCGTCCGGCCTGCCCGGCAAGACGTCGCTGGAGAAGCTCGGCTCCGGCAAGTACACGGTGTCGAACGTCGTGTCCGCGGGCAGCCACGTGACTTACCACGGCGTCACGCTGAACACGCGCACCAAGGCGATGCTCCAGGCGGCGGAGAAGCTGTTCGGCAAGGACGTCGGCCTCACCCAGGGTTCGTACAACCCGGGCGGCGTCGGCGCGTCGGCCGGAACGCACGACGGCGGCGGCGCTTTCGACGTTTCGGTGGCGAACATGTCCTCGGCGACCCGCACTGAATTCGCCAAGGATCTCCGGAAAGTCGGGTTCGCGGCCTGGGTGCGCACGCCTTCGCAGGGCGACTGGGGCTACCACATCCACGCGATCGCGGTGAACGACCCGGATCTGTCCTCGGGCGCGCAGCACCAGGTCGGCGCCTACTACCTCGGGCAGAACGGCCTCGCCAACCACGGCAAGGACGACGGCCCCGCGGTCAACCCGAAGCTGACCTGGGAGCAGTACCAGCGCGGCTGACTCACCCGGCTGCCGCATTTGCTGGCGCGAGTGCGGCAGCCGTGGTTTTCTGGTGCCATGGCGGGAAAAACATTTCGGTTCGGGGTCGTCGCGGCAGCGCAGGAGGGCGGCGCGAAATGGCGCGAAACGGCCCGTCGCGCGGAGGATCTCGGATATTCGACCCTGCTGTCGCCGGACAATCTCCGTCTCCCCACCCCGACCGCGGCGCTGGCCGTCGCGGCGGCGGTGACGACCGAACTGCGGGTCGGCACGTTCGTCTACGTCAGCCCGCTGCGCACGCCGCGCGCGGCCGCGTGGGAGGCGCACAGCCTCAGCGTGCTCACCGAGCGCCGGTTCGAGATGGGCATCGGAACCGGGATCCCGCCGATGCGCGAGGCCGCCGCCGAACTGGGCCTGCCGTACGGCACCGGCCCGGAGCGGCTGGCCCAGGTGTCGGACACGATCTCGCACCTGCGCCGCCTCGACGGTGACGCGCACACGCCGGTGATGGTCGCCGCGGGCGGACCGAAAGCCCGGCGGATGGCCGGGGAACGGGCAGACATCGTCACCCTCGCGAGCAGCGTCCTCGCGACCCGTGCCGAGACCGCGGAATACGCCGCCGAGATCCGCTCGGCGGCGGGCGGACGGGACGTTGAACTGGCGATGAACATTTTCGTCGTCGGGGAAGAGATCCCGCCGTGGATCCGCGGTTTCATCGGGCACGACCACGAAACCCTCGTCGAGCACGACTCCCTCACCCTCCTGCGCGGCGGACCGGCCGCGATGGCCGACGAGCTGCAGCGGCGGCGGGAGGAGCTCGGGGTGTCGTACTACAGCGTGAACGGCGCGTTCATCGAGGACTTCGCGCCGGTGATCGCGCGGCTCGCCGGACGCTGATCCGCCCGGCCGCGGATTCCTTCCGTGCAGGTTCGTGAGGGGAACCCTGAGGGAATCTGGTTCCCTCAGGGTTCCCCTCACGTACGTTCACCGGGGTCACGCGGCCCGGGTACCCGCGCCGCACGCTGCTCAGCCCGGCGGGAATAGCCGCGCCGGCCGGGGCATTGCACCGAGGGTGAAAGCTGTGACCTACCGCCAGTTCGGCGGCCCGGAAGTGCTGACGTTGTCCGAACTCGCCGTGCCCGAGCCGGGGCCGGGCGAGGTGCGCGTGCGGATCGTCGTGTCCGCGGTGAACCCGACCGACTGGAAGGCTCGCTCCGGCTCCCGCTTCGGCGCCGAGGCGGAGTTGTCCGTGCCCAATCAGGACGGGGCGGGCGTCGTGGACGCGGTCGGCGCCGGGGTGGACGGATTCTCCGTGGGCGACCGGGTGTGGCTGCTGCTGGCCGCCGCGCACTCGCCGACGTCCGGGACCGCGCAGGAGTACACCGTGCTTCCGGCGGACCGGCTCGTCCGGCTCCCCGACGAGTCCGGCTTCGACGAGGGCGCCGCCTTCGCGATCCCGGCGCTCACCGCGCACCGCGCGCTCACCGTCGCGGAGGACGGACCGCAGCGGCTCGCTCCGAATGCGTTGGCGGGTAAGACGATTCTCGTCAGCGGCGGCGCGGGCGCGGTCGGCAACGCCGCGATCCAGCTGGCGCGCTGGGCCGGAGCGACCGTGATCGCCACGGTCAGCACCGAGGACAAGGCAGCGCTCGCGCGCGCCGCCGGTGCGCAGCATGTCGTGCGGTACACCGAAGGAGACGTCGCCGCCGCGATCCGGGAAATCGCGCCGGACGGGGTCGACGTGATCGTGGAGGTCGCCGTCGGCGTGAACGCTCCCCTGCACGCCGCGGTTCTCCGCCCGCGCGGGGTGGTCGCGGCCTACGGCGACGACCGCGGCACCGGGACCGTGACTGTCGACTTTGGACAGAACGTCTTCCTCAACAGCCGCTACCAGTTCCTGGTGCTCTACACCGTCGGCTGGGACCGGCTGCGCGCCGGCGCGGAAGACCTGAACGCCGCCCTGCGCGACGGCGGGCTCCGGCTCGGACCCGATCACGGACTCCCCGTGCACCGGTTCCCGCTGGCGGAAACCGCTCGCGCGCACGAGGCGTCGGAGAAGGGCGTCACCGGGAAGGTGCTGATCGACGTCAGCTGAACACCGGCTCGACCCCGGTCAGCTCCACGCTCGCCGCCCACGCCCGGGCGGCGGCTTCGGGGTCCGCGTACGGCCCGCGCACCGGCTCCGGCCGGGGCTTTCCCTTGAGCCCGAACACGCGCGGACCCCAGATCTGACCACTGTGGACATCCGGACCGGCCGCCGCCCGCACCGCTGGCCGCGCGCCGCCGTCCTTGCCCTGCAAGGCAATGCGCGCGAGACTCAGCTTGCTGCTCCGCACATGCAGCGGCGGCCGGTCCGGCGTCAGGCTGTCCAGCGCTCCGCCCGGATGCGCGACGACACTCAGCCTGCTGCTGCCAGCCGCGCGCAGCCGCCGATCCAGCTCCAGCGCGAAGAGCGTTTGCGCGAGCTTCGACCGCTCGTACGCGGTTTTCGGCTGATAATCCCGCTTGCTCTGCAGATCGTCGAAATTGAGCTTCGCTGACTTCGCCGCGAAACTGCCCATGGTCACGATCCTCGCCCCCGGCTTCAACCGGTCCTGAAGCGCCGCGGTCAGCGCGAAATGCCCGAGATGGTTGACCCCGAACGTCATCTCGTGGCCGTCCTTGGTTTCCCGCCGCTCCGGCCCTTCGAGATACACCCCCGCGTTCAGCACGACCGCGTCGAGTTCCCCGACCTCGATCCCCTTCACCGACGCCAGATCGGCAAGGTCCAGCCGCGCCCACGACGCGCGCACCCCCGGGACCCGCTCGCGCAGCACCCGCAGCGCGACCTCCGCCTTGGCCGCGTCCCGGCTGCCGAGCACCACCTCCACCCCCGCCTCGGCCAGCTGCTCCGCGACGAAGTAGCCGATCCCCGCGTTTCCCCCGGTCACCAGCACCGTCATGACACCCTCCTAAAACTGAAGTGATTTCAACTTTAGACCCATTTCAGCTTTGGGGTAGCCTGGGGTGGTGGTCAACACAGGACGACGCGAACGCCGCAAGCTCGAAACCCGCCGCAGGCTGGACGAGGTCGCGCTGCGACTGTTCCTGGAGCACGGCTACGACGGGGTGACCGTCGCGCAGATCGCCGAAGAGGCCGACCTCTCCGTCGCGACCCTTTTCGCGCACGTCCCGGACGGCAAAGACGCCCTGATCTTCGACGACGGCTCGGAACGCCGAGCCGGAATCGTCGCCGCGGTCCGCGATCGCGCCCCCGGCGAACCGGTTCTCACGGCCCTGCACAAATTCTTCGCCGCCCGAGGCCCGTACTCGACGGACATCCCGCCGGAGCACGCCCCGAAACGGGACCTGATCGTGCAGACGCCCGCCTTGCGCGAGTACGCGCGTCGCCTATGGCATTCCTGCGAACCCGAGCTGACCGCCGCGTTGGCCGACGAAAGCGATCTGCCGCCAGACGACCCGGCAATCCGGGCTTTGGCACGGTTCGTGCTGGAGATCCCGGATCTCACTGGTACCGCACCGGATCCCGCTGCCGCCTTGGCGTCGGTATTCGCGCTGCTGGAATCCGGATGGCCGCCGCGGTCTCAACCCGCGAACACCCTCACCAAGCAGCACTGACCTCGCTCACTTCGGCGAGCACTTCCCTTACCAGCGAAGCGAAATCCGCGCCGCTCGTCCCGATCCATTCGTCGTGCGCGATTTCCCAGGCGAGCCCGCCCAGTTTCGCGGCCACCTGTGCGGTCCGGCCTGGGACGCCGCGACGTTCGAGCGCCTCGATCATCGAATCGACCAGACCGATCCGTTTGCGCGCTTCACGTTCCCGCAATTCCGGATTGGCGTCCAGTACCGCCTGACGCCGGGCGCTGAACTCGCGCCGGTCGCCGGCGAAGAACTCGCTGCCGAGCACGTCCAACGCATGCGTCACCGCCTCGAGCGGCCCGGCCGAGGGCGGCGCCGCGGCGATCGCGTCGACGAGCAGGCCGGTCAGCGCGCTTCCGCCGAAGAGCACCTCGCGCTTGTCCGGGAAGTGCCGGAAGAAGGTGCTCTTGGTGAGGCCCGCGCGCTCCGCGATCTCGATCACGGTCGTGTTCTCGTAGCCGCGCTCCTCGAACAGGTCGAGGGCCGCGGCGGCGAGCCGTCCTGGTGCGTCGGGTTGCCAGCGAGCCATGGGAGCAGTCTACGGGACTTGGTCTCGTCACTGCGGTACGGTTGATGAGACCAAGTCCCATCACTGCCCGAGGAGAACCCCCGATGAGCAAAGCCGTCCGTTACCGCCGATTCGGCGGACTCGACGTCCTCGACCTGGAGGAGGTGCCCGAGCCGCACGCCGGACCGGACGAGGTCCGCGTCCGCGTCACGTCCGCCGGGCTGAATCCGATGGACTGGCAGATCGCCGCCCGGCCGGAAATGGCCGCGCGGTTCGGCATCGCCCTGCCCGCCGGATTCGGCAGCGATTTCGCCGGAGTGGTGGACGAAACAGGAGCCGGAGCCTCCGGTTTCGCCGTGGGCGACCGGGTGTTCGGGGGCGCGATCGGGCGATCCGTCGCCGATTTCGTCCTGGTCAAGACTCCCGCCACGACTCTGTGGCGCACCCCGGAGGGCATCAGCGACGAGGTGGCGAGCACGCTTCCGGTGGCTGGTCTGACGGCCTCCGCCGCACTCGCCGCGATCGGGCTTCGCACCGGGGACACCGTCCTGATCGGCGGGGCGGCGGGCGGCGTCGGCATCTTCGCCGTGCAACTGGCGAAACTGGCCGGTGCCCGGGTGCTCGGCACTGCTTCCGAGCGCACGTTCGGCTTCCTGCGCGAACTCGGCGCCGAACCCGTCGCATACGGCCCCGGCCTCGCGGATCGGGTGCGCGCTTTGGCCCCCGAAGGGATCACCGCGGCGACCGACCTGTTCGGCAGGGAAACGGCCGAGACCGCGCTCGAACTCGGCGTGGCTCCCGAACGGATCTCCACCGTCGCCGACGGGCCCGCCCTGCCGGGCGTGCGCGCGACGGGTGCGTTCGATGCGAAATCCGGTGCCCTCGAACGAATTACCGACGCGATCCGCAGTGGCGAGCTCACCGTGCCGATCGCGGCGGTCTTTCCGGTCGAGCAGATCCGCGAGGCGGTGACGATGCAGGCCGGACGGCACGTCCACGGCAAGATCGTGGTCGCACTGTGAACCGTTGACACAGCGCCGAAAAACCAAGTCCGGACTTGGTTTTCGGACCCCCGCCCGCCGCTGGGCATCCGGCGCACTCCCGCCAGCAGACGCCGGAAACGCCGTTCCCCCCAACGGACCCGCCGCTTCCCCGAACCGGACGCCGCCCCCTTCACCAGCCGTTACCACACGCCGCGGATCGGACGGAACCTGACTTTCGCAGGTATCGGAGAGACTCCGGTCACCGGTATACCTTGACACCGGTCCAGGAAAGGTCTGGACCACTCTGCGGACCGGTACTGGTGTCCGAACGGACGTCGCCGCCGTCCGCCCGAGTCGTCCTATGTGGAGGCATCATGCACCGGCTGGACGCGGCACAGGATTACGCGCTCGGTTTGTTCCGCATCGTCGTCGGGTTCCTCTTCGCCTGCCACGGCGTGAAATCGCTGTTCGGAGTGCTCGGCGCGCACAGCGCGGCGCAGGTCGGCTCCTGGCCGGGCTGGTGGGCCGCGCTCATCCAGCTCGTCGCGGGCGGGCTCGTCCTGCTCGGCGTCGCCACCCGCGTCGCGGCGCTGATCGGATCGGGGTCGATGGCGTACGCCTACTTCTCCGTCCACCTGCCGCAAGGCATTTTCCCCATCGAGAACGGCGGCGAAGCGGCCGCGATGTTCTGCTGGGCGCTGCTGCTCATCGCGTTCACCGGCCCCGGCCGGCTCGCGCTCAGCGGGGCGCTTTCGGCGCTGCGGCCGCGGGATTCGCGCGTCGGAGCGGTCCCGCACGCCTAGCGGAACACCGACTGTCCCCGGGTCGATCCGCGCACGATCAGCTCGTACTCCGCCGGCCCGGGGACCGGCGGCTCGATCCCCTCGACCCGATCGGCGAGCACCGCGACCGCGGTCCGGGCCAGCTGCACCGGCCGCAGATCGACCGCGGTGATCGGCGGGACGCCCGACCGGGTGTGCTCGGAATCGGAATCCGCGCCGCAGGCGATGCGCACGTCGCCGGGCACCGCCAAGCCCCGCGCCAGCGCGGCGGCCCGCACCCCGGCGGCGTGCCGACCGGTCTGGCAGTACACCGCGTCCGGCGGCGAAGCCAGCGCGAACAGTTCCTCCCCCGCCTCGCGGCCGCCCGCCTCCCCCGCGACCTCCGCGCGCCGCACCGCCAGCGGCTGCTGCCCGCGAGCGCGAACCCAGTCCAGGTAAGCCTTTTCGGCGTCCAGGTTCCATTCGTTGCGGTCGGTGCCCAGCACCGCCGCGACCCGCGTCCCGCCCGCCGCGGCCAGGTGGTCGAGCACCTCGGCGACGATCCGCCCGGTGCCGAGGTCGAGGTAGTCCGGCGACGCGGGCCGCGCCGGGTCCCGCCCGACGCCGAGGAACGGCACGCATTCGCGGTCCAGCATGGTGATCAGCGGATCGTTCTCGACCGGTTCGGTGATCAGGAACCCGTCGCAGGCGAGCCCGACCGCGGGCGCGTCGGCGCGCGTCGGGTCCGGCACCAGCATCAGGCCGTACCCGCGTTCCACCGCGGCCAGCGCGGCCGATCCGGCGAACCGCAGGAAGTAGTCGACGCCCTCCAGGAACGCGGTGTCCGACGGGTCGAGCGGCCGCACCACGAGCCCGAGCACCCCGAGCCTGCTGGACCGCAGCCCGCGCGCGACCGTGTCCGGCCGGTAGCCCAGCTCGCGCGCCGCCTCCCGCACCCGCTCCGCGGTCTCGGCCGCGACCGTCCCGTTCCCGCTGAAGGCATGCGACACCGTCGTCGGCGAGACCCCGGCGCGGCGGGCGACGTCCTTGATGGTCGCCCGCGTTCTTTTCCCGGCCATGACGCAGCAGCCTAACCTCGCCCAAATCGTTTTGGAACAGGGTTCGCGGAGAGCATTGCCCAAATCGATTTGGGTCCTTACCGTGGCCCGAGTCGATTCCCCGGTCCGGAGGTTCGCCATGACCGCTCCCGCCACCCCGCCCGTGTCGCCCGGCACGTCCGCCCCGCCCCCGCCCCGGTCCGGGCGCGGCCCGCGGGTGGAGGCCCACGGCATCGACGTCATCGGCGACGACGAACGGCACGGCCGCGCCCGTGACCTGTTCGGGGTGTGGGCCGCGCCCAACGTCAGCTACCTCAGCCTGGTCGTCGGCGGCGCGCTGGTGCTCAGCGGATTGAGCCTGCCGCAGGCGCTCGCGGTGATCGTCGTGGGCAACCTGTGCTGGGTGCTGGTCGGGCTGGTCTCGGTCAGCGGCCCGGCGGCGGGCGCACCGAGCGAGGTCATCATGCGGGCGATGTTCGGCACCCGGGGCAACCGCTTCGTGATCGGCCTGAACGGCTGGCTCGTTTCGGTCTGCTACGTGGCGTTGAGCTGGTCCGCCGCGTCAGTGACCGCGTTCAGCCTGTGCGCGCGGCTCGGCATCGAACTGAACACCCTGGGCAAAGTCCTCGTGATCGTCGCGATCGCCGCCGCGACGCTGGTGATCAGCGTCTACGGCCACTCCGTGATCGTGCGCCTCTACCTGCCCCTGGCGATCGTGACGACCGCGGTTTTCCTGGTACTGGGCGGATTCCTGATCCGGCACACCGCGTGGAGCTACCAGCCCCCGACGCCGCTGCACGGAGTCGCGCTGTGGGCGGCGCTGGCCGGCGGTGTTGCGTTGGTGGCGTCAGCTTCCTTGTCCTACAACAACAGTGCGGACTTCGCGCGGTATCTCCCCCGCGACACCAAACCGTTCGCCGTCGCCGCCTGGACCGCCGCCGGAGCGTTCCTGCCGAGCATCGTGTTCACCGCGCTCGGCGCGTTCGCCGCGACCACTTTGGACATGAGCGATCCGCAAGCCGCGCTGGAATCCGTGCTGCCGCCGTGGTTCACGCCGATCTTCCTGATCGCGGTGATCCTCGGCGCGATCGCCAACAACGCGATGACCGTGTACAGCTCCGGCCTCGCGCTGCAAGCGATCGGCGTCCGCCTGCGCCGCTCCCGCAGCGTTCTGCTGGACGGCACCGCCGGCGTGCTGCTGACCCTGTACGCCTTGCTCGTGTCGGATTTCCTCAAGGCAGTCAACGACATGATGCAGCTGATGGTCGTCGTGCTCGGCCCGATGATGGCGATCTACGTGACCGACCTTCTGCTGCGCCGCAACCGCTACGACGGCCACGCCCTCGCCGACGAACGCCGCGGCGGCCCGTTCTGGTACGTCGGCGGCGTGCACTGGGCCGGAATCGCCGCGCTCGTCCTCGGTGCGACGGCTTCGGCGTCCTGCCTGGCCGTTCCCGGGATGTACACCGGGTTCCTGGCGAGCGCGGCCGGCGGAATTGACTTCTCGCTGCCAGCGGGAATGCTGATCGCTGCCGGCGTCTACCTGCTCGCCGGCCGCCCCCGCGCCACCGCCTGACCTCGACCGCAAGGAACGCGATGCACCTGCTCGTCAACGACCCGGACCCGCACGCCCGCGGAGTTTCCCGCGGCGCCCAGCTGCGCGAGGGCCTGACCGATGCGCTGGAGCTGTATCTGCGCTGGTTCGCCACCCTCGGCCGCACCGAACAGCAAATCCGCACCGACGCGCTCCGGCTGCTGGACAACGTCGCCGCCTGGCGGAGCCGCTACGCCGACGAGATCGAGGGCATCGCCGCGGGCGCCGGGATCGAACTGTGGCAGGCCGCTGCGCTCAACGGCCGTACCGAGATCATCGCCGCCGCACCGAGCACCCAGCCGGAGTGCTCAACCCTCGTGCGCGTTCCCGATTCCGGCTCCCCGTACGGCATTCAAACCTGGGACTGGCACATCGAGCTCGCGGAATGCTGGCACACGCAGGAAGTGCGCGGCACGCGGTACGCCTTCGCCGGGATCACCGAACACGGCATCCTCGGCAAGATCGGCGTCAACAGCGCCGGTCTCGGGCTGTTCTTCAACATCCTCGGCCACCAGGACGACTCCGCCGCGGGAATCCCGGTCCACGTGCTGGCCGCGGCCGTCCTCGGCGAAGCAGGCAGCATCGCCGAAGCTCTCGACCTGCTGCGAACAGCCCCGATCCGCACGTCCGGAGCCTTCACGCTGCTCGATCCCGGCACGGCAGTCTGCGCCGAGCTGAGCCCGGCCGGAGTAACCGCCCTCGACCCCGAAGCAGGTTTCCTGGTGCACACCAATCACTTTCTCGACCCCGACGCCGCCGCCCGCGAGAAACGCGGGCTCTTCGAACCGGATTCCCAGCTGAGGCACGCCATGATGACCACCCGGTTGCAGGATTACCCGACGCCCGCGCACGCGGTCGACCTCGTCGCCTTCCTCCGTTCCGAACCCGGCGAACCGAAGTTGTGCTGCGTCCCGGACGCGGACGCCGCATTCGGCGACCGGTGGGCGACGCTGGCCACCGTCCTGATCGAACCGGCCGCCAAAACCGTGCGCGTGCACGCGGGCAGCCCGAACACGGTGACCGATTGGCGTCCGTTCGTCGCGGCGGAGACGGTGGTGGCCCGATGACGCCAGTGCACTACCGCGGCGGCCGGATCTTCACCGCGAGCGCGTCCGGCTGGGCGGAATCCATGGTCGTCCGCGGCGAAACCATCGAATACGTAGGCAGCACCGCCGAAGCTGACCGGATCGAAGCGCGGGTGGTCGACCTGGACGGGGCCTTCGTGCTCCCCGGTTTCGTCGACGCGCACACCCATCTGGTCATGATGGGCGAAGCGCTGGAGCAAGTGGATCTGTTCTCCGCCACTTCGCCCGAAGACATCCAGCACCGGCTCGCCCGCGCCGCCGCGGACGATCCGGCCGCACCCCGGATCCTCGGCCGCAGCTGGCTTTTCGACGCACTCGGCGAGCAAGCGCCGCACCGGAACCTGATCGACGCGGTGGTCCCGGACCGTCCGGTCTACCTCGCCGCCAACGACGTCCACTCCGCGTGGGTGAACAGCGCCGCGCTGCGCGAGCTGGGCATCGACCGCGACACGCCCGACCCGCTCGACGGCCGCATCGGGCGCGACGCGTCCGGCGAACCGGACGGCATGCTCTACGAAACCGCTGCGCTGCAACTGATGCGGCACTTCCTCGACGAGCAGACCAGCGACGCCGACCGCGACCGCGCACTGGCATCGGCGTTCAGGCACTACCTCGCGGACGGCGTCACGACCGCGGTCGACATGGCGCTCTCCGAGAGCGAGCTCGCCGCGCTGGAACGGGCTCTCGACGGCGGGCGGCTTCCCCTGCGCGTCGCCGGGCACTGGCTGATCGAGCGCACCGGGAACACCGAGGACGACCTCCGCCAGGTCGAGCGCGCGGCGGAGTTGAGCGCGCGGCTGTCCGGGCCGTGGCTGCGGGTGGCCGGGATCAAGGTGATGGTCGACGGAGTCATCGACACTTGTACCGCGGCGATGAAAAAGCCCTTCGCGGACGGCAGCCACCCCGGCCCGTTGTGGCCGTTGGAAGCACTGGCCCCGGTCGTCGCGGCGGCGGACGCGGCCGGGTTGCAGGTCGCGATGCACGCGATCGGCGACGAAGCGTCGGACATCGCGCTGTCCGCGCTGGAGCACGCGATCGAGGTCAACGGCCCGCGCGACCGGCGGCATCGCCTCGAACATCTGGAGACCGTGGCCCCGGAAAACGTCCAGCGACTGGCGAAACTCGGTGCGGTCGCGTCGATGCAGCCGGTGCACGCGGACCCGGCGATCCAAGACAACTGGCGCGCGATGCTGGGCGACGACCGCGTACAGCGCGGCTACCCGTGGCCGGAAATGACCGCCGCCGGCGCCGTCCTCGCGTTCGGCTCCGACGCCCCGACCGCGCCTCATCCGCCGCTCCCGAACATGTACGTCGCGACGACCCGTCGGTCCGCGCTGAACCCTGACCTGGAACCCAACCTGCCGGAATACGCCCTGCCCCTGGCGGAAGCGCTCGCGCACGGCACCCGCGACGCCGCGTACGCGTGCCGATGGGAAGACCTGACCGGACAGCTCGCGCCGGGCTTGGCCGCGGATTTCGTTGTGCTGGACGTCGATCCGTTCACCGAAGCACCGGACGCCCTGCTGCGGGCCCGGGTGCGGCAGACGTTCGTGGCGGGCAAATCCGATTGACGGCTTCGCCGGAGGTGGGCAGGGTGGTGATCATGCGGTTTTCGATCTGCATCCCCAACTTCGGCGATTTCGCCGACCCGCGCGCGGTGGCCAAGGTCGCCGCGGCGGCGGAAGAGGCGGGCTGGGACGGCCTGTTCGTCTGGGACCACGTGGTGCTGGACAAACGTCCCGGCCGTCCCTTCGGCGATCCGTGGATCCTGCTGGCCGCCGCGGCCCTGGCCACCAGCCGGGTCCGGCTCGGCCCCATGGTCACGCCGGTCGCGCGGCGCCGCCCGCAGCAGCTCGCCCGTCAAGTGTCCACTTTGGACCAGCTGTCCGGCGGCCGGGTGGTGTTCGGCGTCGGGCTGGGCGCGCCGCTCGACGCGGAGTACGCCGACTTCGGCGAATCCGCCGACCCGAAGGTGATCGCCGAGAAGCTGGACGAGGGCGTCGACCTGATCGCCCGCTTCTGGACCGGCGAGCCGGTGACGTTCTCCGGCAAGCACTTCACCGCCCGCGACATCACGCTGCTGCCGACGCCGGTGCAACGCCCGCGCCCGCCGGTCTGGGTGGCGGGCCGGTGGCCCAACCGCCGCCCGATGCGCCGCGCCGCCCGCTGGGACGGGGTGGTGCCGATCTTCGAATCCGCCGGCCCGACGGGTCTGCCGGAGCTGGCGGAGGTGCGGGACCTGATCGCCTACGTCCGGAGCCAGCGGGAGACCGACGCCCCGTTCGACGTGGTGGTCGGCGGAACGAGCCCCGCCGACCCGGCCAAGGCACGCGGGGTGGTCGCGCCCTTCGCCGAGGCGGGGGTTACGTGGTGGGAGGAAAGCCTGCCGTTCGGGAGTGCGGAGGAGGACAAGCTGGAACCGGTGCTGCGCCGGGTGGAGGCGGGGCCGCCTGCGCTGTAAGCCGGGGTTGCGATCGCGGTCGGATGCCGTCGTCCGGAATTGCGGTGCCGGGCTGCCGTCGACCTGGCTGTGCCTCGCCGCGACCGCCCAACGGTGATCGCCGCCTGCCCTGCCAAGCAAAGCCCAACCACGCGGCAGCGGCAGAAACCTCGCCAGTTCAGCGCGACCGACCGCCGCTGGCTCGTCGACGCAGCCGAATGCCGCCGCCCCGCCCGACCGCCCAACGCGGATCCCCGACTGCCCTGCCAAGCAAAGCCCAACCACGCGGCAGCGGCAGAAACCCCTCCGGCTCAGCGCACCGGACCGAACTCCGTCAGCCCCGGAAAGCCTCAGTGCGACTGGCCCGACTCAGCCAACGCGTCGATCGCCCCCACCAGCTCGTTCAGCGCGGGCACCGCGGCCGCGATCAAATGCCGCCACGCCGGATGCACCCCGTCCAGCGCCGCGGCCAAGATCGCGGCGTTGTGCCCCTGCCACCGCTCGACCGCGGCGCGCCCGGTATCGGTGAGTTCGAGCGCCACGGTCCGCCGGTCGTCCCCGCCGCTGGTGCGGGTGACCAGGTCCCGCGAACGGAGCCCGGTGACCATCGTCGTCACCGAATTCGGCGCGAGCTTCAGCAATTGCGCGATCCGGCTCGGCCGCGCACCGGGGTTCTCGAACAGGCAGGACAGCAATTCCAGCTGCGCGACCGACAGCGTGTTGTCCGGGTCGGCAGTACGCGCGGCCCGTCGCATGGCGCGGCGGAGGCGGGCGACGACGTCGGCGAGGGCGGGTTCGGGCGCGGTCACCGGGCCTGCTCCGGGCGGGCCGCCAGTCCGGTCGCCGCGGCGAGGACGCCCGCTCCGGCCAGCACCGCGAGCGCGGCCGTTTCGCCGCCGGTGTGCAGGCACAGTGTCACGAATGCCACGCCGAGCGCCGTCCCCAGTCCGCGCGCCATGTTCACCAGTCCTCCTCCGGTGGCCGACATCCGCGCCGGGATCGCGCTCATGACAGCCGAGT
This sequence comes from Amycolatopsis sp. CFH S0740, assembly GCF_004522315.1. Taxonomy (NCBI): domain Bacteria; kingdom Bacillati; phylum Actinomycetota; class Actinomycetes; order Pseudonocardiales; family Pseudonocardiaceae; genus Amycolatopsis; species Amycolatopsis sp. CFH S0740. The sequence continues at coordinate 23,969 of NZ_SDLS01000053.1, forward strand.
TGTTGGCCGGAATGAACACTCCCAGACCGAGCCCGGCCACCACCAGCGACACGCCCACCTCCCAAGGAGCGGACGCCGGCCCCAGCGCCGCGCAGCCAGCCGCCGCGACGAGCGCGCCCAGCACGGTGCGTCCGCGAGAACCGAGCCGCGCCGGGAGCACCCGGTCGGCCAGCACCGCAGCCACCGCGAACCCGGCGGGAAGACACGTCAGCACCGCACCGGTTCCGCCCGCCGTGCCGAGGACCTGCGGCAGCAACGTCAGCGGCCCGAACAACACGAGGTAGCCGCACAGCGCCCCGGCCAGTCCCAGCGAAACCACCGGCGGCCGCAGCACCGAGAGTTGCAGGATCGGGCTGCTCGCCGCCTTTTCCCGCAGCACGAACCCGATCGCCGCGCAGACCGTCGCCGCGGCCAGCGCGATGAGCAGCCACCCCGGCATGTCCAGCCCGGACACCCCGGAAATCACCAGCAGCAACGCCGTCGACGCGGTCGCGAGCAGTCCGACGCCCGCCCCGTCGAACCGGCCCAGCGGCGTGCGCTCGCGAGTGCGCGGCAGCAGGTAGCGCCCGGCGATCAGCCCGGCCAGCCCGACCGGCGCGTTGACCAGGAAAACCCACCGCCAGCCGACGGTGTCGACCAGCAGCCCGCCCACCGCGGGCCCGAGCGCGAGCCCCAGCGCCTGCGCCGCCGCCTGCACCCCGAGCGCGGCGCGCGCCCGGTCCTCGCGGACGCTGCGCACCACCAGCGCGACGCTGTTGGCCTGCAGCATCGCCGCCCCGATCGCCTGCACGACCCGGAACGCGACGAGCCAGCCGAGCGTCGGCGCGAGCCCGCACGCCACCGACGCGACGGTGAAGACGCCGAACCCTTGCACGTAAGTGAGCTTCCGCCCGACCGCGTCGGCCACCCGCCCGACCGCGGCCAGCAACCCCACCAACGCCAGCAGATACGCCAGCGACACCCACTGGACGGCCGCCAGCGGAGCCCCGTACTCGTGCTGCAGCGCGGGAAAGGTGAGCGTGACGATGCTGGCGTCGAGCTGCCCCATGAACGCGCCGAAACACACCGCGCCGACGGCGAACCACCCGGCGTTCGGATGGTCCCGCACCGCCGCCGGCCGAGCCCGCTCCAGGCCGATCGTCACTGCCGCCTCCCGCTTAGTTAGTTCTGTTGCAGAACTACTGTACGGGATGTACGTACATATGGCAGCCCCGGTATGGTGACGTTTGCCTGAGCGGCGGGGTGAGATAGATCGCCCGACGAGTTAACTGGAGGTGACGGCCGCTCCCGGCGATGCTCCGCGTAGCGACGCTGACCTGGGCTACGCAGCGAAGCTCTGGTGTTCTTCGCGGTCCGATCGAGCCCTGCGCCGCCGCTACAGGCAACCAGATGACACGATGGCGTTTCTCAGTCGCGCGGTGCGCGGCGGGTTCGCCGCCGTGATGCCCGCCGACCGACGCAGTGCACCGGCTCAGCCGGGCTCCTTGCAAAGTACGTGAGGGCCACCCTGAGGGAATCTGATTCCCTCAGGGTTCCCCTCACGGCCCTCCGCACCGTGCGCACCGTGCGCCGCCGATGGTGCAACCTGGCTCACTGCCGATAAGGAGCCGCCGCCGACTGGGCAGCCGTGATCAGCGCGCCCTTGTTCTTCGGCCAGAATGTGCTGTCCACGCATGAATACCGCGGCAGGAACCCGCCACAACTCCCGCTCTGGCCGCCGACCTCGAACGTGTAGCTGGCGACTCCCAGCGCGCCATAGGTGAAGTCGTCCGTCGTACCGCTGGTCGAATAGCCGACGGTTTCCGTGTTGGTCCCCACCAGATACCCGTTCGAATCGCTGAACTTCGCGCCGAGCTTGCGCAGCGCGGCGTCGTTCGGCGCGGGGTCGGAAGTGAAGCCCCACGGGACAATGATGTCGTTCCCGTAGCTGTGCAACGTGATCATCGTGCCGCGCGCGGTGTCCGGAGCCGGGTCGTTGTCGCCGCTGCCGCGCTGTTCCGGGTAGATCGAGCGGAAAAGCTTCTCCAGCGCCTGGACCTCAGGCTCCGATCCGGCACTCACTCCTTGGTACGTCTCGGCGCACGGCGAATCCGAATCCGCGCCCCAGCGGAAGGTCGAGTTGCGGTTCAGGTCGATGCCGATGTTGGTGCCGCTGCAATTGCCCCGGCTGGTGTTCGCGTTCTTTCGCTGCAGTTTCGGCGAATTCCCGCCGGAGGCGACGATGTCGACGCCGTCCGGGTTCGAGATCGGGACCACCCACACCTCGGTGGTGTCCAAAATGGACGTCGCGGTGGCGTCGCTGCCGTATCCGTCGGCGAGGTAGTCGATCCAGCGCCAGGCGAGTTCGCCGGTCGAGATTTCCCGGGCGTGGATCTGCGCCATCAGCGCGAATTTCGGCTTCGGCGATGTCGTCGACAGCGTGCAGTCGCCGTCCTTTTTCTTGGTCAGGCAGATCGCCTTGATGTCGTGTCCGCCCTTGCCCTGGGTCTTCCGCCACGACTGGCCGATCGTGTACTCGGTCGCCAGATCCGGATGCGCCGCCGCGACTTTCGCCAGATGCGCTTCCTGTGCGGCGACAGTGCGATAGCCGCCGTAGAACGTGTCGCCGGCGGCGCGCGTGGTTACTCCTTTGTAGACAGTGTCGAAGAACTCCGGCGCGTAGCCACGGTTCCGCAATTGCCCGGCGACCGACTGGTTCCCGATCACATAGGCCACCCCAGGGCTGGTCCCGGCGACGTCGAACCCGGCGCGGGCCAAGGAAGCCGCCTCGGCGGGCGTAGCGGGGACGCGCCACGAGACCGGATCGTCCGGCGCGGCAGCGGCTGCGGCGGTCGTGGTGCCGCCGAGTGCGACCAGCACTCCGACGACGCTGAGGGTGAGCCGGATCGAGAACCTGCCCGCCATCGGAGCTCCTCACGCAGCGAAGGAAGGCCACCCCGTGCGGACGGTGACCACTCGGCAGCGCACAGTGTGCTCTTCGGGACGAATCCGGCCCACCTCCGAAAGTCGGGTGTCAGCAGGTGACCGAAACCTTCGCGCCGCGCTCGAACGAAACGTGGACGTGGTCGAAGTGGTTCGCGGTCTCGCCGCCGCGGTCCTCCATCGCCGACCAGCCGCTGCCGTCGTTGTAGCGCTGCTGCCAGATCACGTACTTCGCGCCGAGCTCGTCCTGATGCGCGAGAACGTAAGCGGCCAAAGCGTTTCCGGTCTTCGTGTCGACCATGAAGTCCAGCGCGAGACCAGCGGGATGGTCGCTCGCACCCGACCGTCCGGCCCGGCCGCCGACCGTCTCCACCGAAAACTTTTCCTTGAGGAAATTGCCCGCCTGAGCCACTGCGGGCTGCGTTCCGGCCAAAGTGGACGAACACGCTTTCGCTGTCGGAGTCACCGAAGTACGAGAAGTCGTTTTGCTGGGCGGCGAAGACGAGGACGTCGTCGTCGGGGCAGCGCTGGAAGACGTCGTGGGAGGCGTCGAAGTGGTCGACGGAACGCTGCTCGAGGGCCGTGGCGCGCTGAACGCGTGCATCTCCGCGGCCGCGGCCGGGAACTGCTCCGGTTCGACCGAGCCGGCGGCCAGCCACACCGGCACCGCCAGTGCGCCGACGGCCAGCGCGCCCGCCGCGGCAGGCAGCCGCCACGACTTCGATCCGTCCCGATGTCTACCGGACACCTCGCACCACCATCTCCTCGTTCGGGTCGCAAAGCCGCCACGACATTACGAACAGGACACGGCAATGTCACCGACAAGTGACAGTGGGCACAGCGCGAACGGGATCACCGCAGGTCAGCGCGCGATTACCAGACGAACGCGCGCCCTGCTCAGGACAGCGGAATCTCCGCCGAATCGGTGAGCCGCAGCTTGCGCCGGGCCCGCTGGTAGAAGGTCGTCATGCCGAGCCGCACGACGCGGGCCGCGTTCGGCCGGGCGTGCAGGTCGATCGTTTCGCCGGGCCCGACGTACCCCGCCACCTGGCCGTCGACCTCCACCGCGAGCCGCCCGCTCGACGGCAGTACCTCCAGCGTCACGGTGTCCTGCACCGACAGCACGACGCCGCGGCTGTACGCCGAATGCGGCGCGGCCGGCGTGACCAGCAGTGCTTCCACCGCCGGGCTTGTGATCGGCCCTCCGGCGGAGAAGCTGTACGCGGTGGAGCCGGTCGGCGTCGCGACCACGACCGCGTCCGCTGCGTAGCTCACGAACTGCTCGCCGTTCACCAGCACCGCGACCACCGCGCTCCCGTCGCCGGGCACCCGCACCACGGCGACGTCGTTGAACGCGGTCTCGATCCGGCCGCCGAACCGCGCGTCCACGGCCAGCCGCGGCTCGACGGTGAACTCCTCGCGGTCGATCGCGGACAGCGCGAGCGGCAGGTCCGGCACGTCGACCTCGGCGAGGAAGCCGAGCTTCCCGAGGTTGACGCCGAGCACCGGCGCGTGCTGCCCGTCGGCGAGCCGCATCGCGCGCAGCATGGTGCCGTCGCCGCCGAGGCTGACCACCAGATCCGACCGTTTGCCCAGTTCAGCGGGCTGGACGGCGGTCGCCGAACAGTCGACCCTGGCGATCTCGTCGTCGATGCCGAGGATCTCGATCCCGCGCCCGGCGGCCCAGTCCAGCACCGCGTCGACCGCGGCTTTCGCATCGCGGCGCGGGTGCAGGACGAGTCCAGCGGAATGCATGCGGGGTCTCCTCGGTCGGCCTGTCCCCAGTCTGCCGTGCCGGAGCCGATTAGGCTCGGCCCTCGTGATCGAAAACTGGGCTGGCAATCTCACCTACCGCGCACGCGAGGTCGTCGCCCCGCGCACGCTGTCCGAAGCGCAAGAGCTCGTCGCCGGCTCGGCCCGGATCAAGGCCCTCGGCAGCCGGCACAGCTTCAACACGGTCGCCGACAGCCCGGACGGCCGCCAACTCGACCTCTCCGCCGTCAACATTGCCCCGGAAATCAACGACGCGAAGCTCACCATCGGCGGCGCGACCCGCTACGGCGACGTCGTCGCGCAGGTGCACGAAGCCGGGTACGCACTGGCCAACCTGGCGTCACTCCCCCACATCACCGTCGCCGGCAGCGTCGCGACCGGCACCCACGGCTCCGGACAGCGGCTTCGCGGACTGGCTTCGGCAGTGTCCGCGGTCGAACTCCTCACCGCAGATGGCTCGCTCCGCACGTTCTCGCGCGCCGACGCCGAATTCCCCGGAGTAGTGGTGAATGTCGGCGCACTCGGCGTCCTCACCCGGCTCACCCTCGACCTGGAGCCGACTTTTTCGGTGCGCCAAGACGTTTTCGACGCCCTCCCCTGGTCCGCCGCCCTGGAGCATTTCGACGAAATCCAGGCCGCGGGCTACAGCGTCAGCCTGTTCACCAACTGGGCGCGCGACGTGATCGACCAGGTCCTGCTCAAGAACCGCGTCCCGGCGGAGATCCCCGAGACGCTGTTCGGCGCGCTTCCCGCCGACGGTCCGCGCCACCCCGCGCACGCAGCGGGCATTTCGGCGGAAAATACCACTGTGCAAGGCGGGATTCCCGGACCGTGGTACGACCGGCTACCGCATTTCCGCCTGGAATTCGCGCCGAGCGTCGGAGCAGAATTGCAGACCGAGTACTTCGTGCCGCGTGCGCACGCGACCGCGGCGTTCGAGGCGTTGCGCAGCCTCGGCGACCGGATCGCGCCGCTGCTGGTGGTGTCGGAAATCCGCACCGTCGCCGGCGACGAACACTGGCTGAGCCCGGCGTACGACGGCGACCGGGTGGCGATGCATTTCACCTGGCAGCAGCGGCAGCCGGAGGTGGAAGCGGTGCTGCCGTTGATCGAGGAGAAGCTCGCGCCCTTCGGCGTTCGCGCCCATTGGGGAAAGCTATTCCACGGTGCGGCTTTGGATCTGGACCACCACGGGGTGCGGCAGTTCCGGGAGTTGGCGGCGGAGCTGGACCCGGCCGGGAAGTTCCGTAATCCGTTCCTGGACCGGCACTTGCTCCGGAGGTCGTGAGTGTTTGTGCCGGTGAGAACCGGCATCGCCGCGCACTACCGCCGAGATGCCCGCGCGATCATCCGCGCCAGATCCGCCACCAAAGCCGGATCATCCGGCAGCTGCCCAGTCGCCACCCGGATGTGCGGCGTCCCCGGATTCCCCGCCCGCGTCCCCGACCCGGCGGAAACCCCATTGGCCGCCAACGTCATCAACGTCCGCGACTCCTCCGGAACCGGCACCCACAACGTCAACCCGTCCCGCGCGCGCACCGAAATCCCGTGCTCCCGCAACGCTTCCGTCAAAGCCGCCCGCCGATGCGCGTACCGATTCCGAGCCCGGTTCAGCAATTCCGCACTGCCGGGGTCGGTCAGCAGAAACGCCTGCGCGTCCTGAAGAATGCGGCTCGACCACACCGACCCCGGTCCGCGCTGCTGTCGCACCCGTTCCACCAGCACCGCCGAACCGCCGATCACGCAACTGCGCAGCTCGAGCCCGAACGCGGTGCAATACGAACGCACCAGCAACACCCGGCCAGGCAAAGACGCGCCGAGGCTCACCGAAGGAGCCGAAGCCAACGGCCCGAAATCATCGTCCTCGATCACCGCGATGTCCTCTTCGGACAGTACCGCCGCTAGTTCCGCGAGCCGGTCCGCCGGAACCGAATGCCCGAGCGGCGACTGCGCACGCGGCTGATAGACGAACGCGACCGGCCGATGTTCCAACGCCGCGGCCAAGGAAGACGGCATCGGCCCGTCCTCGTCACACCGCACGGGCACCACGTGGATCCGCGACCGGCGCAGCAATTCACGCAGCCACGGCGTCGTCGGCGCTTCCAGCGCGATCACGTCGCCCGGCCGCGCGACTGCCTGGCAGGCCAGCAACATCCCGTCCTGCCCGCCGGCCGCGACCGTCCACGATTCGGCGGCGAACGGCCACGTCGGCTTCACGGCGGCGCGCAATTGCGGCGTGATCGAGTTCTTCACCGGACCGCCGAACCGTTCCGTGTGGACACCCGCCGCGACGGCGTCCTCCAGCGGCGGCAGCAGTCCGGGATCCGGGAGGCCGTGTTCAAGGTCGACGGTCTGCCAGCCGGAAAACGCGCGTTCCGGCGGCGGGCTCGACGGCGGTTCCAGCACTATCGTGCCGCGCCGCCGCCCAGTGCCGATCAACCCGGCCGCGCGCAGCTGCGACCACGCTTCGGCGATCGTCGTGGGACTGACCGAAAGCTCCGCGGCCAGCGCCCGCACGGTGGGCAGCCGCGTGCCCGGCGGCACCTCCCCGTCGCGGATCAGGCCGGACACCGTCCCGGCCACGCCGCGCGCCGTGCGCTCGCCGATGCGGGACCCGAGCCAGCCCGCCCCGACCGGCAGCGTCGTCGTTGCGAGTTCGCCCGTGGCCACGCACCGGCTCCCCTCGTCACCCGGAAATCCGAAAACCTCTGACCCGATCAGAAGCTAGAGCGGCAACGGCACGCGGCAAAGGCGTTTCACATCCTGGCGGGCCCTCCCGGTACAAACGCCCGTGACGTCCGACACCGCCGCGATGTCCGGTTTCGGATTATCCCTCGATCAGGTTAGGCTAACCTTCATGAGTCACTCCTGGCCGGAAGCACCGGCGCTCGCCGGCACCGGGCTCGCTCTCGGCTACGGCGCGAAACCGGTGGTCCAGGACGCCGAGATCGTCCTGCGCGCGGGCGAGGTCACCGTCCTGGTCGGCCCCAACGGGTCCGGCAAGTCGACGCTGCTGCGCTCGCTCGCCCGGCTGCATCCGCTGACCGCGGGCGACGTCACGCTGGCCGGGCAAGACGCGCTCGCCTTGTCTCCCAAGGAGTTCGCCCGGCACGTCACGCTGCTGACCCAGTCGCGCCCCACGCCCGGCGGCGTGCGCGTGCGCGACGTCGTGTCCTACGGCCGCCATCCTTACCGTGGCCGCTTCGGCTCCGGCGATCCCGAGGGACCGGAGCTGGTCGAGCGCGCGATGCGGCACACCGGCGTCGACGGAATGGCCGAGCGCCCGGTGGACGAACTGTCCGGCGGCGAGCTCCAGCGCGTCTGGCTGGCGACCTGTTTCGCCCAGGACACCGGCGTCGTCCTGCTCGACGAGCCGACCACCTTCCTCGACCTGCGCTACCAGATCGAAACGCTGGACCTCGTCCGCGATCTCGCCGACGAGCACGGCGTCGCGGTCGGCGTCGTGCTGCACGACCTCGACCAGGCCGCCGCCGTCGCCGACGAGGTGGTGCTGCTGTGCCGCGGCGCCGTCCGCGCGACCGGCCGCCCTGCCGACGTGCTGACGGCCGGCCTGCTCAGCGACGTCTACGGCCTGCGCATCGACGTCCACGTCGACGACGAGGGGCACGTCCGCACGCGCCCGGTCGGACGGCACACCTCCCGGCCGCGGCCGGTCCGCTCAGCTTGACCTGTCCCCTAGTTCAAAGGAAAACCCCGTGTCCAGTGTGTTCTCTCGTCCTGCCCGAAGGACGGTCCTGACGACCGCGGCGGCAGCGCTCGCGGCCTTCGCGCTCGCCGCGTGCGGCACCACCGAAACGCCCGCGGACCAGGGAGCGGCCGCCTCCGCGAAACCCTCCGGCCCGGTCCACCTGACCGACGAGCGCGGCAAGGTCGACCTGCCCGCGCCGGCCGCGAAGATCGTGTCGCTGGAATGGGGCCTCACCGAGAACCTGCTGGCGCTGGGCGTGAAGCCGATCGGCGCGGCGGACGTCAAGGGCTACAACACCTACGACAAGGTCATGCCGCTCGCCGCGTCCACTCCGGACGTCGGCACCCGCGGCGAGCCGAGCCTCGACGCGATCGCCGCGCTGCACCCGGATCTCGTGGTCACCACCACCGACCTGCCGGACAACGTCATCGCGCAGCTCTCGAAGCAGACGAAGGTGCTGACCCTGCGCGGCTCCGATTCGGCCGACCCGATCGGCTACCTGCGCAAGACCGTGACCACGCTGTCGGAGGCGACCGGAACGCAGGAGCAGGGCCGCAAACTGCTCGCCGAATTCGACACGAAGGTCGCCGAGGGCAAGAAGAAGCTCGCGGACGCGGGCAAGTCCGGGGCCAAGTTCGTCATGGCCGACGGCTACTCGACCTCCGGCACGGTCACCGTCCGGATGTACACGAAGGGCTCGTTCCTCGGCAGCATCGCCGGCCAGCTCGGCGCCGCCAACCAGTGGACCGGCGAGGGCGACAAGGTCTACGGCCTCGCCTCCACCGACGTCGAAGGACTGACCAAGATCACCGATCCGGCCACGTCCTTCGTCTACGCCGCCAACGCCGCCGAATCCGACGTCTTCACCCAGGACCTCGCGGGCAACGCGGTGTGGAAGCAGCTGCCGTTCGTCAAGGGCGCAAAACTGCACCGGATCCCGGACGGCATCTGGATGTTCGGCGGCCCGAAGTCCGCGATCGCCTACGTGGACGCGCTCACCAGCGCTCTGACGCGCTGATCCGATGACCGCACCAGCCCTCGCACCCGCCCGGCCGCGCGCCGCACGGGGCACCGCGTCCGCCGTCTTCCTGACCGGGCTCGTCGCGCTGCTCGTCCTCTCCGCCGTGCACCTGCTGCAAGGCACGTCGCACGTCGGGCTCGGCGAACTCCTGCGCGCCGTTTTCCCGGGCACGGACGACGACGCGCGCAGCCAGGCGGTAGCGGTGCTCGTGGCCAGCCGGCTCCCCCGGCTGGCCGCGGCGCTGCTCGTGGGGCTGGCGCTCGGGTTCGCGGGCTGTGTGCTGCAGTCGGTGGCACGGAACCCGCTCACCTCTCCGGACACGCTCGCGGTCAACGCCGGTGCGTACGTCTCGGTGGTCGGCGTCGCGGCGTTCGGGATCTCGCTTCCGTTCTACGTCAACGGAATCGTCGCCTTCGTCGGCGGTCTCGCGGCGGCCGGGCTGGTGCTGCTCGTCGCGCGCAGCAGCAGCGGCGGAGCGGCCCGGCTCGTGCTCGCCGGGTCCGCGATCGCGCTGGCGCTGACCGCGCTCACGTCGGTGCTGCTGATGTTGTTCCAGGAGCGGACTGCGGGCCTGTACGGCTGGGGCAGCGGCACGACGGTCCAATCCGGACTGAACCAGGTTTCCCTTGCCGCACCGGTGATCGCGGTCGGCATCCTGGCGACCCTTCTGCTCGCGCACCGGCTCGACGTTCTCGGTCTCGGCGACGACCACGCGCGCGTGCTGGGCATCGACGTCCGCCGCACGCGCACCTACGCGGTCGTCGTGGCGGTGTTGCTCTCGGCGGTCGCGGTGACCGTCGCCGGGCCGATCGGGTTCGTCGGCCTGTGCGCGCCGGTGATCGCGCGGCTGCTGGCCAGCCGGGTGCCCGGGCTCGGCAAACATCCGATGCTGCTGCCGCTTTCCGGGTTGACCGGTGCGCTGGTCGTGGTGGCCGCTGACGTCCTGCTGCGCGCGCTCGTCCCGGCGGACAAAGCGGTTTCGGTGCCGACCGGCGTCGTGACGACCCTGGCGGGCGCGACCGTGCTGGTCTGGCTGGCGCGACGGCAACCGTCCGGAACACCGTCCGCGCGCGGCACGCACGGCACCGTCCGGTCGCGCCGCTGGGTGGCCGGAACCGGTGTCGTGCTAGCGATCGCGCTCGTCGCCGCGGTGATCGCCGCACTCCTGCTGGGCGACCGGATCGTGCTGCTCGGCGACGTCCTGAACTGGCTGCGCGGCGTGTCCGGCACCGAGGTGTCTTTCGCGCTCGACCTGCGCTGGCCGCGGATGCTCGCCGCGCTGCTCGGCGGCGCGGCCCTGGCCGTCGCGGGCGCGCTGGTGCAGGCGATCTGCCGCAACCCGCTGGCCGAGCCGAGCCTGCTCGGCGTGACTCCGGGTGCGAGCGTCGGCGCGATCAGCGTCGTGCTTCTGGTTCCTGGCATCGGAATCTGGCCGATGATGGGTGCCGCGACAGTCGCCGCGTTCGCGACGTTCGCGCTGGTGCACTGGCTCGCCACCGGCCGCGGTTCGACCGGCCGCGGACTGTCCTCGGACCGGTTGGTGCTGGTCGGCATCGGCGTCAGCGCGGGCGCGCAGGCGATCACGACGCTCGTCGTGGTGCTGACCTCGCCGTGGAACGCGCATCTGGCGCTCACCTGGCTCGCCGGGTCGACCTACGGCCGGGAGTTCAGCCAGGTCCTGCCGGTGCTGTTGTGCCTGGTCATCGCCCTGCCGATCGCCTTGTCCAGCGCGCGGACGCTCGACCTGGTCTCGCTGGACGAGGACGTGCCGCGGGTGCTCGGCGTCCCGCTGGACCGGTCTCGCCTCGCCTTCGCCGCGCTCGCCGCGGTGCTCACCGCCGCCGCTGCGTGCGCGGTCGGCGCGCTGGGATTCGTCGGGCTCGTGGCCCCGCACGCCGCACGCGCTTTGGTGGGTTCCCGCCACTCGCGCTCGCTGCCGGTGGCGGCCGCACTGGGAGCGGTGCTGGTGTGTGTCGCGGATACGTTGGGGCGCACCGTCCTCGCCCCGACCCAGATCGCGGCGGGCTTGGTGACCGCGTTGATCGGGGCACCGTACTTCGGCTGGCTGCTGTGGCGGAGCCGCGCGAACGCCTAGCCGAACCAGGTGTCCAGCGCGACTTTCAACTCGGCTTCACCCCCAGTCCACGCGATAACTCCGTCCGGCCGCAGCAGAAACGATTCGGAATTCGTCACCGGCACCACCTCGACCCGTTCTCTTGCCAACGCAGCGAGATCGCGGCTTTCCGGATCGAGCACTAAGACACCGCGTCCGCTACGAGTGTGCTCCGACAGCCGGGTGTTCCGTCCGTCATCGTCCACAAGGGACCGATCCGGACTGTGCAGCCCGACTGGTTCTTCAGCGGGATAAGGGAATTCGTATCGCTCCGCCATGCCGGACAGCAGGCCCGAGAAGTACCGGTTCGCCTGCGGCAGATCCATCAGCTCGGCGACAATCTCGCGCAGCGCGTCGACGTGCGGCCCCGGCGCGAGCAACGTCGACTGCGCCCGCGTATTGCGCAATACCGCCGCACCGACCGGGCCGCGTTCGCGGAAGTAGCTGTCCAGCAACGTTTCCGGCATTTCCCCGCGCACGACCGCAGCCAGTTTCCAGCCGAGGTTCGCCGCGTCCAGCAGTCCGAGGTTGAGCCCTTGCCCGCCGCTCGGCGAGTGCACATGGGCCGCGTCGCCCGCGAGCAGAACCCGGCCGCGCCGATAGTCGTCGGCCTGGCGTGCTTGGTCGGCGAACCGACGGGAATCGCGTACCTCCGCCACGACGACGTCGTCGCCGGTCACCCGCCGGATGGCCGCCGCCAATTCCGCCGGAGTGACCGGACCGTCGGGCTCGCCGTCGCGGGCGAACTCGGTGACGCCAGCCATGCTGCCGCCGTGCAGGAAAGTCCCGCCCGGGTAGCGTCCGGCGGGCGGCACCTGCCCGGCGAACCGGACTTGGCCCGCGATTGTCCGCAGCAATGGCGGCGTACCTGGGAACCCGAACCCGCCGAGACTGCGGACCTTCCCCCGGCCACCGTCGCACCCCACCAGGTAAGCCGCGGTGATCCGCCGTTCTCCGTGCGGGGTCTCGACAATCGCCGTCACACCGTCCACATCAGACTCGATCTCCGTGACCCGATGCGCCCGCCGTACCGGGACACCGAGCGCGTCGGCGTGTCCAGCAAGCAGGCGCTCCAGCTCCGGTTGCCAGATGTGCGTGCGCGGGCGGTCCTCGTCCGGCAGGAGCTTGTGGATGTTCGCGAAGTGGCCGAGCGAACTGCCGTGATCACGGGCAAAGTCGCACATTCCCTCCTCGTGCGCCGCGGCCAGTTGCGGCCCGAGACCGCGCCGGGTCAACGCCTCCGTCGCGAGCACGCCGATGCCGCGTGCCTTCCGTTCCGCCGTGGGGCGCGCAAGCCGCTCGAGCACCAGCGGCCGGATCCCGCCGAGCCGGAGTTCAGCGGCGAGGAACAACCCGACCGGACCTGCTCCGACGACCACTGCGTCTGCGTCCATGACCCTCCTTAACTTGTTAAGGACTAGACTGCCCTGAACTAGTTAAGGAGGCAACCTCCGTGCCGATCGAGATCCCCGCCGCGGTCCGGACCGCACTCGCCTTGGTCGACGCCGACGGCCTCGACAAGCTGACCGTGCGCCGCCTCGCCACCGAACTCGGCGTCAAAGCACCCGCGCTGTACTGGCATTTCAGCAGCAAACGGGCCTTGCTCGACCACCTCGCCGACGCCCTCGTCGCCCCAGTCCTGGACGACCTCCCGCCGCTCGACACCCCGTGGCTGCCCTGGCTGGAACAAGCCGGCACCGCCCTGCACGCCGCCCTCCTCGACCATCGAGACGGCGCACGCATCGCACTCGGCGCAGACCTCCGGACCGCCCGCTCGCTGGGCGAATTCGCCGAGCGAGCCGTCGACGTGCTGCACCGCGCCGGGTTCCCGCTCGCCGACGCGACCCGCTGCGCCGGGGTGTACGTGCACTTCATCCTTGGCCGCGCCGTCGAGGACCAGACCTGGCCGGACGATCTGGAGGCGACCCGCGAAAGCATCCCGTTTCCGCTGATGGCCGCGGGATTGCGGGAACGGCAGGCAGCCGGAAGCACCGTCGAGCACGACTTCGGCTACGCACTCGACATCCTGCTAGCCGGTTTAGCAGCGACGCTTCAAGGTGCAATGACTCGCTAAGTTGTACGGTTGCACTTTTTGCATGGTTGCACCTATGCTCGATGCCAAGCCACACCGGCACGAGAGGGGAAGACCATGAACGAGACACCGCGCATCGCCATCGTCGGCGGCGGCCCGGGCGGACTGCTCGCCGCGCACGTCCTGCACGGCCACGGCATCGCCGCGACCGTGTACGACGCCGACACCGCCGTGGACTCACGAGATCCCGGCGGCACGCTCGACCTGCACGCCGACAGCGGCCAGATCGCCCTGGAAGACGCCGGGCTGCTGCCGGCCTTCCACGAACTGGCTCGCGTCGAAGGCCAAGCCATGACCAGACGCGACCACCACGGAACCCTGCTGAAGCAGTTCACCCCCGCCGACGACGACACCGCCGCCCCGGAAATCGACCGCGGCCAACTCCGCACGATGCTGTACGAGCGGCTCGCCCCCGGCACCGTCCACTGGGGACACAAACTCACCGACCTGACCACCGAAAACAGCGTCCACCGCTTGCACTTCGCCAACGACTCCACAGTGGACGCCGACGTCGTGATCGGCGCGGACGGCACCTGGTCAAAGGTGCGCCGCCGACTCACCGACGCCAGCCCGGAATACCTCGGAGTGTCCTTTTTGGACGTCCGATTCGACGACGTCGAAACCCGGCACCCGGAAATCGCGGCCTTGGTGGGCAACGGACAACTGTTCACCGCCGACGGCGCCGGCCGCGCAGTGATCGTGCAGCGCAACAGCAACGGGGTGATCCGCGGCTACGTGGCTTTCCGCGCCGAAGAGGACTGGGCCGCACGGGAAGGCGTCGACCTGACTGACCGAGCCTCGGTCCGCGAGTACCTGCTGCGCGAATTCCGCGGCTGGGGCTCGAAGGTGCTCCCGCTGCTGACCGACAACGACGGCGATTACGTGGCACGCGCGTTCACCGCGCTGCCCGCTCCCCTGACCTGGGAACGCGTCCCCGGCATCACCGTAATCGGCGACGCCGCACACGCAATGGCCCCGTTCGGCGGGCACGGCGCGAACCTGGCCCTGCTCGACGGTGCGGAATTGGCGCACGCACTGCACGAGGAGCCGGATGTCGAAGCCGCGTTGACCCGCTACGAGACCGCGATGTTCGCCCGGACCGGCCACCTCGCCGCCTCCGCGAACGCCGCACTGCGCGGTTTCTTCGCCGACCAGCCGGAGGGTGGCGCGCAGGACGTTCCGGATCGGGAGGAAGAACTCCGCGCTTACGAGGCGCGGGCTGCTGAGTACCGCGCTTCACGCACGCCCGCCGCTCGCTAGCCCCGCTCCCCTGTTACGGAGTTTCCTGCCGCTGGCCGCCAGTACGGAACTCTCCACCGCTGAACACTCGCCGCGCGACTCCCCGCCGCTGGCTGCCAGCCACGGAACTCCCCACCGCTGAGCACCCGCCACACAGCTCCCCGCCGCTGGCCACCAGTCACGGAGCTTCCCACCGCCGAACACCCGCCGCGCAACTCCCCGTCGCTGAACGCCAGCCGCGGAACTCCCAGCCGCTGGCCGCCAGTGACGGAACTCCCCACCGCCGAACACTCGCCACGCAACTCCCCACCGCCGCCGAACGCCCCGCCTCGGAACACCTCGCGCCAAACGCCGTGAGGGGACCCCTCAGGGAATCTGATTCCCTCAGGGGTCCCCTCACGGACCTTCCTACGGCGAGAATTTCTCCCTCCACGGCTGCCGCCGGAGTTCCCTCACGAACCGCGCGGCCGCCCGGGCTGACTGTCCGTGAAGACATCCCTGGGTTTTGTTTGTCAAGCGGC
>NZ_SDLS01000054.1:0-38925 GCF_004522315.1 Amycolatopsis sp. CFH S0740
AACACAACCCATTAGGACTCCTTGAGGGAATCAGATTCCTTCAAGGGGCCCTTCACGGACGGTCCGGAAGCGGCAAGTCCGTGAAGGGCCCCTCACGGACTTAGATTCCCTCAAGGAGTCCTTCACGGCCGCGTCACCCGGAGCCCAAGTTCAGGGATTTCTCCCGAGGCCGTCCGCTCGCCCCCGACGTAGCCTGAGGTCGTGAGCACACTGCCTCCCCTCCCGCCGACGTCGCCGCCGCCCGCCGCTGGCAGCGGCAAGCCGGTCGACGCCGCGAAGCGCATCCTGCCGCCCCATCCCAAGGCCGCGGCGTTCGTCGCGCTGGGGTTCGTGGCGGTGCTGTACCTCGTGGAACTGCTCGACGTGATCCTCCCCGGCGAGTTCACGCACGGCGGGATCCTGTCGCGGGAGGCGTCCAGTCTCGACGGCATCCTCTGGGCCCCGCTGCTGCACGCGGGCTGGTCGCACCTGTTCTCCAACACGGTGCCGGTGCTGGTCTTCTCATTCCTCGCGATGGCGGCGGGCATCGGCCGGTTCGCCGTGGTCACCGCGATCATCTGGCTGGTTTCCGGGCTCGGCGTGTGGCTGGTCGGACCGTCGGGCGCCTACACCGTGGGCGCGTCCGGGCTCGCCTTCGGCTGGCTCGCGTACCTGCTGGTGCGCGGCCTGTTCCACCGGTCGCTCGCGCAGATCGCGGTCGCCGTCGTGCTGCTCGGCATCTGGAGCGGGATGCTCTGGGGCCTGCTGCCCGGCAACCCCGGCATCTCCTGGCAGGGTCACCTCTTCGGCGCGCTGGCCGGCATCCTCGCCGCGTGGCTGACCTCACGCGGGGAACGCGTCAAATCCCCGAGGAGCGAGCCGACGACCCCGGGTAACCTCGGGATGTGAGTTCTCCAGGCGCGCCCATCGGTGTTTTCGATTCCGGCGTCGGCGGGCTCACCGTCGCACGCTCGATTCTCGAACTGCTGCCTGCCGAACAGCTGCGCTACGTCGGCGACACCGCGCGCAACCCGTACGGCCCGTTGCCCATCGCCACCGCTCGCGAGTACGCGTTGGCTGCTCTCGACGACATGGTCGAGAGCGGCGTGAAGGCGTTGGTGATCGCGTGCAACACAGCGTCTGCAGCTTGCCTTCGCGACGCGCGCGAACGCTACGACGTACCTGTCATCGAAGTGGTCCTTCCGGCCGCGCGTCGAGCCGCCGTCGCGACGCACAGCGGACGCGTCGGTCTGATCGGCACCGAGGGCACTGTGCGTTCGAGGGCGTACGACGACGCCTTCGCGGCCGCGCCCGACGTACGCCTCACTAGCGTCGCCTGCCCGCGCTTCGTGGACTTCGTGGAGCGCGGCATCACTACCGGCCGACAGATCCTCGGTCTGGCACAGGGTTATCTGCAGCCGTTGCTCGAAGCCGAAGTCGACACGCTCATCCTCGGCTGCACGCACTATCCGCTGCTGTCCGGCGTGCTGCAGATCGTGATGGGGCAGGACGTCACGCTCGTCTCCAGCGCCGACGAAACCGCCAAGGACCTCTACCGCGTGCTGACCGAACTCGACCTGCTCGCCGAACGCGACGAACCGCCGAAGCACGAGTTCCTCGCCACCGGTTCGCCGGAGCCGTTCGCCCGGTTGGCGCAGCGGTTCATGGGCTTCGCGCCGGGTGCGCTGGACCCGGTCAGCGCGTGACGCTGCGGCGCTGCTGAGCGGAGTTAGGGTGACGGGGTGCGACTGACGATCCTCGGGTGTTCGGGCAGCATCCCCGGGCCGAACGCCGCCGCGTCCGGGTACCTCCTGGAGGCGGAGGGCTACCGGCTCGGTCTCGAGCTGGGCTCGGGCGCGTTCGCCCAATTGCAGACCGTGCTGGACCCGTTCGACCTGGACGCGCTCGTCCTTTCGCACCTGCACGCCGACCACTGCGCCGACGTCAACTCCCTCACCGTGCTTCGCCGCTACCACCCCGCGCCGCCGTACCCCGCGCGGCCGCGACGGTTGCCGCTGTACGCACCCGCAGACGCGCCTTCGCGCCTCGCGCACGCGTACGCAGCCGACGCGGCTGAGCGAGCCGCCGTGGACCTGTCGGACGTGTACGAGTTCCACGAACTGCGCGAAGAGCGGATCGAGATCGGTCCCTTCGACGTGACCGCTGTCGCCGTGTACCACCCGACGCCTGCATTCGGCCTACGCATCGCGTACGGCGGCACCATTCTCGCGTACACCGGCGACACCGGACTGTGCCGCGGCCTCGGCGAACTGGCCGACGGTGTCGATGTCTTGCTTTCGGAAGCGTCCTGGACCGATGCTGCCGACCGTCCGAAAGGCGTCCACCTCTCCGGGAAAGAGGCAGGTGAACTGGCCAAGGACGCCGGTGTCGGCCGTCTGCTGCTGACTCACGTCGCGCCGTGGACGGACCGCAATGCCGTCCTGGCCGAGGCCAGAGCGGTGTTCCCGGACGCCGAGCTGGTGACGCAGGGCGCGATCTACGACCTCTGATCGGAAAGTGTCAGAGGTACGTCCTAGAGTGCTCCCCGTGGTGAGAAAAGATGGCAGGAACGACGACCAGCTCCGCGAAGTGAAGCTCACCCGCGGGTTCCAGAAGTGGCCTGCCGGGTCGGTGCTCGTCGAGTTCGGCAACACCAGGGTGCTGTGCGCGGCGAGCGTGACCGAGGGCGTGCCGCGCTGGCGGGCCGGGTCCGGTCTCGGCTGGGTGACCGCGGAGTACGCGATGCTCCCGTCCGCGACCAACACCCGCAGCGACCGCGAAGCGGTCAAGGGCCGGATCGGCGGGCGGACGCACGAGATCTCCCGGCTGATCGGCCGCTCCTTGCGCGCGTGCATCGACCTGGCCGCGCTCGGCGAGAACACGATCGTCATCGACTGCGACGTGATCCAGGCGGACGGCGGCACCCGCACCGCCGCGGTCACCGGCGGGTATGTGGCCCTGGCGGACGCGATCACCTGGCTGGGCGCGGCGAACCGGCTCAATGACCCGCAGCCGCTGTCGTCCTCGGTGGCGGCGGTCAGCGTCGGCGTCGTGGACGGCCGGGTGCGCCTCGACCTGCCGTACGAGGAGGACTCGCGCGCCGAGGTCGACATGAACGTGGTCGCCACCGACGCCGGAACCCTCATCGAGGTCCAGGGCACCGGCGAGGGAGCTACCTTCGCGCGGTCCACTTTGGACACCATGCTCGACCTGGCGCTGGGCGGCTGCGCGGAACTGACCCGGCTGCAGAACGAAGCGCTGGCGCTGCCGTACCCGGGCGAGCTGCCGGAACCGCGGCCGGACAAGAAGAAGGGCCAGAAGTGACCAAGCTGCTGCTGGCCACGCGGAACGCGAAGAAACTGGGCGAGCTGCGCCGGATCCTGGAGGCGGAAGGCATCCAGGGCATCGAGGTGCTCGGCCTGAACGACGTCGAGGAGTTCCCGGAAGCCCCGGAAACGGCTCCCGACTTCGAAGGCAACGCCGCGGCCAAAGCACGCGACGCCGTGGCCGCCACCGGCTTGCCCGCCATCGCGGACGACTCGGGCCTCACCGTCGACGCGCTGAACGGCATGCCGGGCGTCCTGTCGGCCCGCTGGTCCGGCAAGCACGGCGACGACGAAGCGAACCTGAACCTGGTGCTGGCGCAGCTGACCGACACCCCGGACGAGCGCCGGGGCGCGGCCTTCGTCTGCGCCGCCGTACTGGCCCTTCCGTCCGGCGAAACCACCGTCGTCCGCGGCGACTGGCGCGGCACGCTGACGAGGGAAAAGCGCGGGACCAACGGTTTCGGCTACGACCCGATCTTCGTGCCGGAAAACGAAACGAAAACCAGCGCGGAACTGGCCCCGGCGGAAAAAGACGCCGTTTCGCACCGCGGGAAAGCGTTGCGCGCACTTCTGCCGGCCTTGCGGAAACTGGCCGACGCATAACCGCCGGGTCCGTCCCGGAGCCGCGCTGGTGGCTCCGGGATGGGACTCGGGCTAGTCTCGGCAAGCATGTGCGCCCATATCGTCCTTGCCGAAGACGATCCGAAACAAGCGGAACTGGTCCGCCGCTACCTCGAACACGAACAGCACACCGTGATCGTCGCGCCCACCGGCGAGGCCGCACTGGCGGAAATCCGCGCGGCGGAACCCGATCTCCTGATCCTGGACGTGATGCTCCCCGGCATGAACGGGCTGACCGTCTGCCGGACCATCCGGGCCTCGTCCGACCTGCCGATCCTCATGCTCACGGCCCGTTCGACCGAGGACGACCTGCTCCAGGGCCTCGACCTGGGCGCGGACGATTACGTCACCAAGCCCTACAGCCCGCGCGAACTCATGGCGCGGGTCCGGACCCTGCTCCGCAGAACGAACTCGGCGAAAGACGGTCCGCTCAAAGTCGGCACGCTGACCGTCGACAAGGAAAGGCACGAGGTCGCGGTAAGCGGAAACCCGATCGAAACGACTCCGGGGGAATTCCGGATCCTGGAGATCATGGCCGCTCGGCCGGACCAGGTTTTCACCAGGGCGCAACTCCTGGAACATCTGCACGGCTTCGACCGCTACATCACGCAGCGCGCCATTGACGTCCACGTCATGAACCTCCGGAAGAAAATCGAAGCCAATCCGAGAAAACCCGCGAAACTCCTGACGGTTTACGGCGTCGGCTACAAACTGACCGCGAAGTCCGATGCCCCGTAGCCTCCTCTTCCGCCTCTTCGCGGTAACCGCCGCGATCGCGGTGTGCGCCATCGCCGCCACCGCCTGGCTGGCGTCCCGGACCACTTCCGGTGCCATCGAACGGGAACAAGGCCAGCTCTTCGCCGACGACGGCACGATCTACCAGGCCCTCCTCTCGTACGCGGCCACCCATCCCACGTGGTCCGGCGCGGCCAAGACCATCAACGACTACGCGGAGAAAACCGGCCGCAAGATCGTCCTGACCACCCCGCAGGGCAAGCTGATCGCCAGTTCCGAACAAAACCCGGGCAAACTCCCGCCGCAGCCGTCCGCGGTCATCGATCCCTTGGCGGTCGACACCCGGCTGGGCATCAAATCCACCCCGGACCGCATCGACCCCGACGCGGTCGGCCCCTACCGGCTCCCCGCCGACGAACGCGAAGAACTGCAGGAAATCGCCGACAAGGTCCTGTCCTGCACTCAGCGCAGAACCGGCCTGGGCAGCCTGGAAATCTCCCCGAGCGGCCACCCCCGGGTGATCGCGCCCGCGGGCACCGCCCAATGCGGCACCGCTCTCCTGGAACGCCCCACCGAGACCGAGCGAGCCGCCCTGGACAAGCTGTCCGGCCTGATCGACGCCTGCCTCGGCCGGAACGACAGCACGATCCCGGTCGCCAAACTGGGTCTCTTGTGGACCTTCGACGGCCCCGTCGTCCAAGCCACCGACCAGACCATCACCAACTGCGTAACCTCGGCCCGCAAAGAGCAGCTGACCCCCTACGTCGCCCCCGCGGCCTGGCTCTACATCACCGAAAAGGGCACCGACCAGCCCCCGACCGGCTTCACCCTCTCCTCGGAAAACCGCACGAAGCTGATCGCCGTCACCGCCGCGATCCTGCTGCTGACGGTCATCGTCACCGCACTGGCGTCGATCCGCCTGATCCGCCCCCTCCGCGCGTTGACCGGCGCGGCCCAACGCCTCAAAGCAGGCGAGACGGGCGCCCGGGTCCGCGTCAAAGGCAAGGACGAGATCGCCCGCCTGGCCACCGCGTTCAACGAGATGGCGCGGGCGAGGGAAGAGCTGGAGAACGCCCGCAAGGCGATGGTCAGCGACGTCGCGCACGAACTGCGCACTCCGCTGTCCACGATCCGAGGCTGGCTGGAAGCGGCGCAGGACGGCATCAGCCAGCTCGACGACGACCTGGTGGCCTCCCTGCTGGAAGAAGCGGTCCACTTGCAACACATCGTGGACGACCTGCAAGACCTGGCTTTGGCCGACGCCGGTGCGCTGCGCGTCCACCCCGAACCCATCGACGCCAACACCCTGCTGACCCACTTGGCCGCCGCGCATGCCCCGCGAGCCGAATCCGCCGACGTCCGTCTTTCGGTCCCGCCCATGGAAAACCCGGCCATCACGGCGGATCCAGTGCGCTTGCGCCAAGCCCTGGACAACCTGGTCTCGAACGCCATCCGCCACACCCCGCCCGGCGGCTCGGTAACCGTCACCGCGAGGCAAGCCGAAAACGACGCGATTTTCGAAGTAACCGATACCGGAACCGGTATCGCCGCCGAAGATCTGCCCCGGGTTTTCGATCGTTTCTGGCGCGCGGATCCCTCCAGAAGCCGAGCGTCCGGCGGCAGCGGGCTAGGCCTGGCGATCGTCCGGAAACTAGCCGAAGCCCACGGCGGCGAAGTCACCGCCGCGAGCACGCCCGGGCGCGGCACCACCTTCACCCTGCGATTCCCCCGCGAGTAGCGCTGGCTGGCGGCTCTCGGCAATGCTGGCTGCGTGGAGTACGTGTCCCAGGTGCCGCGACCGCCGCTGGACGGCCTGATCGACGACATCTACTACCTGGCGGGCACGCCGCCGTACGCCCGGCTGACGCTGCCGCCGGCACCGTCGGCGCTGTTCATCGTCAACCTCGGGGCACCGTTCCGGATCCGCACCGGTCTCGAGACAGCCGAGTACGCCGACGGCTGCGTGATCACCATGCCCACCCGCGCCTACGAATTCGGCTATCCGCCCGGGACCCGCTCCGTCGGCGTGCACTTCAAACCGTGGGGGCTGGCGCCCTTCCTGCCGATGCCCGCCGCCGAACTGTGCGACCGGCCGGTGACGATTGAACAGGTCTGGGGCCGGCCCGCCATCGCCGAACTGCGAGACCGCCTCGCCACGGCAACCGGACCGCACGAAATGCTGGCACTCCTTGAAGCCGAACTGATGCGACGGCTGACCGAAACCACGGGGTTGGGCCTGGTCCGCCAGATGAGCAGCATCATCGCGGCCACTCGCGGCGCGGTGGCGATCGGCGGCTTGAGCGAGGCAGCCGGGGTCAGCAGCACCCACCTGGCACAACGGTTCAAGGCACTCGTCGGCGTCACCCCGAAGCGGCTTGCCCGCACGCACCGCTTCACCGCCGCCGTGTTCGCGATCGACCCGGCCGGACCGGTCGACTGGAGCGACCTGGCCGGTCGCGCGGGCTACTTCGACCAGGCCCACTTCGCCCACGAGTTCCGGGAGTTCACCGGGTTCACGCCGACCCGGTACCTCGAAGTCCGGCGGCGGTTCCTGCGCGAACATCCCGGCCACACCTTGGACGGCTGGCCGCTTCCCGCCGATTGATTTCTTACAAGAGCGACCGCGCGCGACCCGCTAATTTGGGGCCACCTGAGGCAGAGGAGAACCCCCGTGGGCAAGGTCGTCATGTACAGCTCGGTGTCGGCGGACGGCTTCATCGCCGGCGAAAACGACCAGCCGGGTCCGCTGTTCGACTGGCTGACCAGCGGCGACGTCCCGCTGGACGAGAGCGGCGTGCTGAAGGTGTCGCAGGCCTCGTACGACTACACCCGTGCGTACTGGGACCAGATCGGGGTGACGGTCGCGGGCCGCCACGTCTTCGACCTGACCGACGGCTGGGGCGGAAAACCGCCGAGCGGAATCGACCACGTGGTCGTCGTGACCCACCGCCCAGCGCCCGAAGGCTGGGACGCAGAAGCGCCGTTCCACTTCGTCGACGGCGTCAAGGCAGCCGTGGCCAAAGCACAAGAGCTGGCCGGCGACCGCATCGTCGAGATCGCCGCTGGCGACGTCGGCGGCCAAGCATTAGCCGCGGGCCTAGTCGATGAGGTGCGCATGGACGTGGTGCCGGTGGTTTTCGGATCCGGCAAACGCTACTTCGGCTCAGTCAACGCACAGCACCTGCTGGAGAACCCCGAGGTGGTCCAGGGCGATCGGGTACTGCACCTGCGCTATCCGGTGCGTCGCTGACCGATCGCGCGGAGAGGCCAGCCCGGCCTCTCCGCGCGTCGGGAGCCCATTCAGGCGGAGATCCCCAGATCCCGGATCAACTTCGCCACGTGCCCGGTCGCCCGCACGTTGTAGGCGGCCTTGGCGATCTTCCCCTCCGCGTCCACGATGAACGTGGACCGGATCACGCCCTGCACGATCCTCCCGTAATTCTTCTTCTCCCCGAACGCTCCCCATGCGGACAGCACTTCCTTGTCCACATCGGACAGCAGCGGGAACGTCAGCTTCTCCGCCTCGGCGAACTTCGCCAGCTTCTCCGGCTTGTCCGGCGAAATCCCCAGCACCTGGTACCCCGCGTCGTTCAGTTCCGCGAGGTTGTCCCGGAAATCGCAAGCCTGCTTGGTGCATCCCGGCGTGCTCGCGGCCGGGTAGAAGTACACCACCACGGCCTGGCCGCGGAAGTCGCTGAGCGAGACGTTCTTGCCGGTGCTGTCCGGCAGGGTGAATCCGGGCGCTTCGTCGCCCACGGCAAGTCGCTGGTCGGTCATGGGGACGAGAGTAATTCAGGCGTCTCCGCAATACGTGACGACGGCGGGCTCGCCCGTGCTCGGCCGCACCTGCACGGCCATCCGAGCACTCTCCGCCGGCACCGCGAAAGCCAGCGTGACCTGCGTAGACCGGCCCGGCATCAGGTCCTTGCCCGCGTCGGAAACGCCGCCGAGCCCCTGGGTGGCGTCCACGACCTGCTTCGCCGGCTTCCCGGCGACCGTCGCGGTGACCGAGAGCGCGGAAACGCGGTACGGGTCGGTGCCGTTGTTCGTGACCTGGATGTAGAACGCCGCCGCGCGAGCGCTGCGCGGATACGCCGCCGGGCTCGGCTGGAAGGACTGCGGGGCCGACAGCGAGACCGTGATCCCGCTGGCGAAGCGGTGGTTGGCACCGAACTGCAGGTCGCCGGAGGCTTGCGCGGCCGCGGGCTGCGCCGCCGGGTTGCCGACGCCCATCGCGGCGGAGCCTTCCCGAGCGTTGACGCCGCCGCAGGCTGCCACGGAGAACAGCAGGCAGGCGGTCAACAACAGCTTCGGGGTGCGCGGGGGCGCCATCGCGGGGGTACTCCAGTCGGGGTGGGGCGGTGTGCCGTTCGGCGTAGTTGCCGGGCGGACCCGCTCCACTCTGGCGGCACTAATGCCGCCACGGTGCGGAAGACGCGGACCTGGTGTACACCCGTGGCCGATCCGTGATCGAAAGAGCACACCGGGTGACAGTCGTCACCCCGATGTCAACGGCCGGAGGTCGGGATTCAGACCGCGAACGCGAACAACAGGATGAACACCGCGACCCCCGCGCCCCAGGCGACCATGAGCCAGCCGAAGTCGCGCACCGGGTCGACCGCGCGGCTTTCCTCGCCGGGGATGTACACGCCGCGGTTTTCGAACCAGTCCGCGCATTTGCGCAGGATCCGCAGCGGATTGCGTTCCGGCACCGCCTGCACCTCCCCGATGTCCGGGCCCAGCCTACGGGTTCGCGGGGGTTTCGCGGCCGTCGAGCCCGGCGATGCGCACGGCGAGTTCGACGAACGAGCGGACCAGCGGCGGCGCGGAGTCCTCGCGCCAGGCGACCACGAGCCGGCTCGGCGGGCAGCCGGCCAGCGGGACCGTCGTGACGCCCTCGGGAAACGAGTGCGCGAGCGGGGCCAACCCGACGGTTCCGTTCCACAGCACGGCTTGCAGGCATTCGTGCACCGTCCGCACGACCGGGCCGCCGGTGCCGCCGCCGCTCCAGAACGCCTGCCACTGCGGGTCGGTGCCGTCGGGAAACCGGAACCACGCCCGGTCGGCGAGCTCCTCCCGGCGCACCTCGGCGCGTCCGGCCAGCGGATCGTCCGCGCGCAGCACGACGCCCATCGGATCGGAGCGCAGCACACGCGTGCGGATTCCGGTGGTGTCGAACGGAATCCGGGTAAGCGCGACGTCCACGAGCCCGGCGCGCAGGCCGGTGGTGGGATCGGTGAGATCGGCCTCGCGGACGCTGATCCGCACGCCCGGATGCCGTTCGCGGAACTCGCCGGCGAGCCGGATCCCGACCGGTTCCGAGCTGTCGGCGAGGGTGCCGAGCCTGAGCGTTCCCGGCCCGGCCGCGGCGGCGACCCGCGCGCGGACCTGGTCGGCTCCCGCGAGCAGGGTGCGGGCCTCGTCGTAGAGCGCGGTCCCGGCGGCGGTGAGCGCGACCCCGGACGGCGAACGCTCCAGCAGGATCGCGCCGAGGTCGGTTTCGAGCTGTTTGATCGCGCGGCTCAGCGGCGGCTGGGTCATGTGCAGCCGCGCCGCCGCCCGGCCGAAGTGGCGTTCCTCGGCGACCGCGACGAAGTACCGGAGCGAACGGAGATCCACAACCAGCGACAATACCCTTGCGGTATCGGAAAAAGCGGATCGGTCTTGGACACCGCGCGGGCGCGGCGCTGGACTGGAACGGTCCCTGATCCCGCGCTTTCCGAGGAGCCCCCGGCGATGGCCGACTACCCGTATCCCGATCCCGTCGTGCAGACCTCCCAGGTGCGCGAACTCGCCCGCGACCTCGTCGTGGTCCCGAACCAGGGCGTGCAGCTGGTGCCGAACGTCGGCGTCATCGGCGGGACGCATTCCGTGCTCGTCGTCGAGACCGGCATGGGGCCGCGCAACGCGGAAACCGTGCTGAAGTTCGCGACCGAGTACGCGCGCGGCCGCCGGATTTACTTGACCACCACGCATTTCCACCCCGAGCACGCGTTCGGCGCGCAGACCTTCGCCGGAGCCGCGACCTACCTGGTCAACCGCGCGCAGGCGACCGACCTCGCCGCGAAAGGCCCGGGCTACCTGCGGATGTTCAGCGGGCTGGGGGAGCCGGTCGCGCGGCAGCTCGAGGGGGTCGAACTGCCGGCCCCGGACGTCGTCTACGACTCGGCGCACGACCTCGACCTCGGCGGCCGCGTCGTGCAGCTGCGTGCCACCGGTCGCGCGCACAGCAAGGGCGACCAGGTCGTCACGGTCCCGGACGCGGGCGTCCTGTTCACCGGCGACCTCGCCGAGACCGGCCAGTTCGCGATCTTCCCGTGGTTCCCGCCGCACGACACCGACGTGTCCGGGATCCGCTGGATCGAGGTCATGCGGAAGCTTTCGCAGCAGCGTCCGGACATCGTCGTGCCCGGCCACGGGGACATCAGCGGTCCGGAACTGCTCGACGACCTACGGGTCTACCTCGAACTGCTGCGCGACGAGACCTGGCGCCGCCGCGATTCCGGGATGGCCGAGGCGACCGTGGTCGCGGAAGTGCGGGAGGAGCTGATCAAGCGGCATCCGGAATGGGAAGGCCGCGAGTGGATCGACACCGCGGTGGCTTGCCTGTGCGCGGAGCACGTCAGTCACGCTTGAGCAGCGGCCCGAGGGTCGTCACGATGGCCTGCCGGGTCGCCTCGGCGCGCTGTTCGGGGGTCAGTTCGTCGGAGCGGTCCAGCATCGCCTGCGACGCTCCGCGCACCGCACCGGCGAACGCTCCGGTCAACGTGCGGGCGGTGAGGTCGTCGAGTTCGTCGGGGAAGGCTTCGGCGAGGATTTCGGCGATCCGGCGCTCGGCGTTGAACTGGATTTGCAGCGCCCGGCCCTGCACGGCGGGCACGGTTTGGAGCAGCCGCATCCGCAACGGGGTCAGCTTGCCGATGATGTCGTCGCTGACCTCACCGCCGTCGGCGAGGACGCGGACCAGCAGGTCGATCGGCCGGTCGTCCGGGGCGCGGTTCGAGAGGGCCTCGAGCAACGCCTGCACCCGGCTCTCGGCGTCGGGGAACAGCAGTTCTTCCTTGCTGGCGAAGTAGCTGAAGAACGTGCGCGTGCCGATCTCGGCGGCGGCGGCGATGTCGGCGATCGTCGTCTCGTCGTAGCCGTTGCGCTCGAAAAGATCCGTGGCCGCGTCGATCAGGGCCTGGCGGGTGCGGGCGCGCTTGCGTTCACGGAGCGACATGGCTCGAGCATACGGCGCCGAGTGCAAATCAGCACTCATTGCAAATTTGCACTGAATGCGGTTATGTTGGGGTGCATGACTCGTGACGTGCTCGTGTGCGGTGCCGGGATTGCCGGTTCAACGCTCGCCTTTTGGTTGGCGCGCAACGGATTCCGGCCGACGGTGGTGGAACGGGCGGCTGGTCAGCGCAGCAGCGGCAACCCGGTGGACGTCCGCGCGGGCGCGATGGAGGTGGCCGACGCGATGGGTGTCGTGCCGCGGTTGCGCGAGGTCGCGACGCACGCGAAGCGGCTGCGGGTGCTCAACGCGCGCGGGCGTTCGGTGACCACGGTGCGGATGGCGGTGCGCAAGGAGATCGAGGTCCCGCGAGCCGACCTCGCCTCCGCGCTGTACGAATCGGCGCGCGACGACGCGGAGATTCTCTTCGGGGACACCATCACCGCGTTGCAGCAGGACGACGGCGGGGTCGACGTCACCTTCGAGCACGCTGCTCCGCGTCGGTTCGACCTGGTGATCGGCGCGGACGGTGTGCACTCGGCGGTGCGGCGGCTGGTGTTCGGCGCTGAGGAGAAGTTCGTCCGGCACGCGGGGCTGTACGTCGGGACGGTGTCGCTCGGCGAGCCGTCGGACTATCCGGAGGACGTGGTCATGCTGAACAGCCCGGGCAGGCTCGTGGCGATCCATCCGGTGCGGGGGAATTCCGGGGTCGCGTTCATCTTCCGCGCGCCGGATCCCGGACAGGGCAAGGAAATCGTGGCCTCGGCCTATCGCGGGCTAGGCTGGCGAGTCCCGGAGCTGGTGGCCCGCTTCGAAGCCGCCGACGACGTGTTCTTCGACGCGGTCGCCGTCGTCGACCCGCCGACGTGGCATCGCGGCCGGGTCGCGCTGGTCGGCGATGCCGCCTCGTGCGTCTCGCTGCTCGGCGACGGTTCCAGCCTCGCGATCGTCGGGGCGCACACCCTCGCCGCGGCGCTCGCTGACGGCACCCCCGCCGAGGCGTTCGCGCGCTACGAGGCGACCCATCGAGCGCGCGTGAAGCCCAAGCAGCGCGGGGTCGGGACGGCGGCATCGGTGCTGGTCCCGCGCACGAAACGGGGGCTGGCGGCGCGCAACCTCGCCGCCCGGCTGCTGCCCGGCTGAGACTGGCCCAAAGAATTCCTTGACACGAATATTCGACGTAGTGAATACTTCAGTGCATGGACGGGATCGCCTCAGCACTCGCAGACACCACCAGGTGGCAGCTGGTCGCACTGCTCGCGGAACGGCCGCGGTCGGTCGGCGAGCTGGCTGAGCTGACCGGGCTGCGGCAGCCGCAGACGACCAAGCACCTGCAGACCCTCGCCCGCGCCGGCCTGGTCACCATGGCCCCGCTCGGGCAACGGCGGGTCTACGCGGCCGAAGCGGCTCCGCTGCGGGAGTTCGCGGACCAGCTCCAGAAGCTGGCCGTGACGATCGAGGCGCACGCGGGAGAGCGCGACGTGCTCGACCGCTACCACGCCGCGATCGAGGCCGACACCGCGGCCGCGAACCGGGATCGCTGGGCCGACGGCCGCGCGTTCTCCTTCGAGCGCGTGCTGCCGGTGCCGCCGGAAACGGTCTGGCGGTACTGGACGGACGCCGGGCTGCTGGCGTCGTGGTGGGTCCCGCCGTCCCTGACTGTCACCGAGTGTGTCCTCGAACCGGAGCCGGGCGGGCGCGTCGTTCTCGCCTACCGCGACGCCGAAGGCACTTACCGCTCGGAAGGGCAGGTCCGGACCGCTCGCGAAACCGAGCGGCTCGAGTTCGACCTGTCGGTGCTGGACGCGGCCGGAGCCGTCGCGTTCAGCGGCCACTACGACCTCGCCCTCGCCCCCGCGGCGAACGGCGGCACCCGGCTGCGGCTGGGTCTGGAGATCAGCGCAACGACGGTCGAAGCCGTGTCCGCCATCGCCGGAATCGAAACCGGCTGGGGACAGGTCCTCGACCACCTCACCGAAGTCATCACCCGAAAGGACATCCAGTCATGACCGAGCGTCGCGTCACCGCCAACCTCGCCCTGACCCTCGACGGCCGCTACCACGGTCCGGAAGGCCCCGGCGACATGAGCGCGATCATCCCGTACGTCACCACCGAAACCGCCCGCAACCAGATGTCCCGCATCTGGGAGAACGCGACGACCGCGCTGCTCGGCCGCCGCAACGCGGAAGGCTTCCTCGGCTTCTGGCCGACCGTCGCCGCCGACGAGAACGCCGACCCGCGCGACCGCGGTTACGCGAAATGGTTGGTGGACACGGAAAAGGTGGTCCTGTCGAGCACGCTCACCGAGTCGCCGTGGGAGCGCACGCGCATCGTGAACGCGCCCGCCGCCGAGGTCGTCGCCTCGCTCAAGGCCGACGGAGAGGGCGACATCCTGGTCAACAGCAGCGTCAGCGTGATCAAGGCGCTGCTGGCCGAGGACCTGGTCGACCGCCTGTACCTGACCATCTGCCCGCAGATCGCCGGCGGCGGCCCGCGCCTGTTCGACGACGGCCTGCCGGGTACCAAGTGGACAGTCGCGCACCAGGAGACCGGCGACCTCGGCGAAGTGGCCCTGGTTTACGACCGCGTGCGCTGAGCGGCTTGACCTTCACGCATACGGCAATGTTTAGCGTCGATTCCATGAGTGAAGGACAGTTTGCCGGCAAGGCCGTGATCGTCACCGGCGGTGGAACGGGCATCGGACAGGTCACCGCACGCGAGTTCGCCCGGCGAGGCGCGGACGTCCTCGTCGTGGGCCGCACCGCGGAACGGCTCGCCGAATCCGCGGACGGCTTCCCGCGGATCCGCCCGTTCGCCGCCGACATCACCTCGCCGGGCGCGGCGGAGGAGATTGTCGCTGCGGCACTTGCCGAATTCGGCCGGCTCGACGTGCTGGTGAACAACGCCGGCATCGTCGAACCGGCCGCGCTGGGCGAAATCAAGCCCGGAGCGTTCAACGGAGTAGTCGCGACGAACCTGCTCGCGCCGGTCTACCTCGTGCAAGCCGCGATGCCGCACTTGAGCGCGGTGGTCAACGTGACGACCGCGATCAGCCAACGCGGCTGGCCGATGGCAGGCCGGGAGTTCTACGCGGCAACGAAAGCCGCACTGGAATCCCTGACCCGAAGCTGGGCAGTGCAACTAGCCCCGCGAGGCATCCGCGTCACCGCGGTCGCCCCCGGCCCGGTCGCCACGGAGATCTACGCGCGCGAGGGCTTGACCGCCGAAGAAGCCCAAGCACAGCACGAAACCCTGCGCGAAATGGTGCCGCTGGGCCGCCTCGCCCGGCCGGAAGAAGTCGCGCATTGGATCGTCGAACTCGCGAGCCCCGGCGCCGACTACATCACCGGCGCGGTCATCCCCGTCGACGGCGGCGCAGTGATCGCTTAGCGGCGTACGCTCGGGTCGTGCGGATCGGAGAGCTGGCGAAAGCCACCGGTGTGACGACCAGGGCGCTGAGATTCTACGAGGAGCAGGGCTTGCTGACCGCGGCCCGCTCCCACAACGGCTACCGGCACTACGACGAGTCCGCGATCGAGCGGGTGGCGAACATCCGCTACCTGCTCGATTCCGGCCTGACTGTGGAAGACATCCGGCCGTTGGGTTCGTGCCTGCAGGGAGACTTGCCCTCGCGAAGGTTGTCCTCGAGCGCGGTGGCGCTGGTGGATCGGCGGCTGGCTGTTTTGGATGAACGGATCGATGCGTTGAGCCGGGCACGAGAGCGGCTGTCGTCGCGGGCGGCTGCTGCGCGGGGCGAGGTTGGTTGCGATTGATGCCCGAGTAACGGCAGGGGAGCACAACACTGGCGGCTGTTCCGGCGACTAGCGGACGCGCGGCCGGCAAGTTCGCCCATTACCCGTCACCGTCAAGGCGGTCTCTCGCGCTGGGAGACCTTAGGACTTGGGCTCGGGCGTTCCGTTAGGCCAGATGCACGGCGAACTGACCCCGATGTTGAGCCTCCCCTTGTCCGGCCCGGTGACCGTGCCTTCCAAACTCATCAGATAGCCGTCGCGCTGGGCGTTGGCGAACAGGTCTCGGGGCCGGTTGTCTGATTCGAGCGACCAGCCGTTCTGCGTCCACCATTTCTTGAGCTTTTCGTAGTAGCTGTCGTTGCGCGAGCGGTCCGGGCCGTCGACCCACATGCTGACGCTCACGTGAATCTGACCCGTCGCCTGATCGTTGTCGTCGGTGCACGAAAGCTGTGGTGCGAAGTCGTCGGTCAACCGATACCCAGGGGGGAAGACGGCCGCTGCGGCTGCGCGCGCAGAAGCCAATGCGGTCTCGCGTGCTTGCGCGGCCGAAACCGTGGGTTGCATGGAGGCACCTCCGCATGAGACGAGGGCGAATACGGCGATTGCCATGAGAGCGGCCTGAATTCGCGCAAGCGTTTTTCGGTTTGGTGGGTTCGTCACGGTTTGTTCCCAGCGATGATGTTGCCCATCGCGCGGAGCGAGGGCGATCGGTCGACCCAGTAATTGCTGTGGGCGCCCGCGACATGTCCAGGGTCGGACTCGAATGTCTGCCCGCCGAAGTAGTCGGTGGCGGGGTCCGGGCCGAGAGGGTCGAACGGTTCGGCTTGGGGCGAGTGGAGGTTGGTCAGGGCGGGAACGGGGTCGGTGAGTGCTTTGGTGGAGTAGATGTGCTGCCCGACCTGATCTTGCGGGACGGCGTCGAGGTGGAGCTGGTTGGCGTGGTCGACGCCGACTCCCGGGCTGGCGACCATGACGAGGTTGTCGGCGGGCAGGCCGAGGTCCCGGGCGGTGTGCCCTACCGCGGTGGTGCCGTAGCTGTGGCCGATGACGGTGGTGTTCACCGGTCCTTGGTGTGCTGCGCCGATTCCTTCCTGGAAAGCGCGGAGGGAGTGTTCCGCGTTGTCGGCGTAGCTGGTGCTGGCGGCGTCCGCGAGGGTTTGCGGTGCGTCGTACCCGGCCCAGGTGATCACCGAGGTCGACGGTGACCCGACTTTGCCGGCCATGGCCATCATCGCGTCCGCTCGTTCGATGTCGACGTGCATGCCGTCGTTGAGCCCGGAGGTGGTGCCGGGAACGTAGGTGGCGACGTTGGCGGCGTGGTCCGGGTCGCCGATGGCTACGACAGCCTGTCCGGAGTCGGCCGGGTTGACGCTCAGCAGGAACGCGGGCGGTTGCCCGGGCAGGGACCGCTCCAGGCGGTCCTCGATCTGGTGGATCCCGGCAAGACGCTGGTCGAGGGTCTCGCGCTGGGCTTGCAGCGCATAGTATTCCTTCTGCTGCTGGGGGTCGCTGCGTTTCATGCCGTCGAGGCGGTGCTGGATGTCGTCGCGTTGGCGTTGCAGGTCTGCGTGCTGTCGCGAAAGCACGGTTCGGTTCGCGCGGTCGCGGTCGACTGTGGGCAGGCCGTCCATCGCGCCGATCATGCCGGGGCGGTCGCGGATGAGGATGTTTCGTCCGTCGGGCGAGAGGGTGGCCCACCAGGCGGCGTTCTGGGCCGGGGTCGCGTTGGGCGGCGGCTCCGGCAGGGTGAGGCCGGGGTCTTTGAGGCCGTCGGCGGCGGCTGCGGCGACGGTGGATTCGTTGCCGGTGCCGCATTGGCCGGCGGCGGCTTTGTCCAGGACTGCGGCGAGGTCGCTGTCGATGTCTTCGGCGGTGCGCAGGATCTGCGCGACGTCGTCGGCCAGTTGCTGTTGTGCTCGTGCCCGGTCCTGCGGGTGCAGTTCCGGTGGCGGATCGCCTGCGTAGACGCAGACGATTGCGCCGTCGGCGGTGATCGCGAATCCGTACTTGCGGGCCAGCTCGTCGGCGTTCTTGATCGCGGCCTGTACCGCGAGGATCGCGTCGGCGGCCTGTCCGACGGCTTTGCCGATCGCGGCGACTCCGGCGACGTAGGTGTCCAGGCCCTGCATGTGGGTCTTGTGCTGGGCGGCCGCGCCTTCGGCGGCGGGGCCGCTCCAGCCGTCCACCGGGAGAAGCTTGCCGTAGTCGTCGCCCTCGCTGACCAGAACCTGCACTTTCGCCCGCACGGCCGAGCAAACCTCGTCCAGCACGTTCGGGTTCCAGGCGCGCACATCGGCCAGCGACACCATCAGCGCGGCCCCCGCATCGTCGGAGCGGCCGGGAACACCCCCGCGGCGGCCTGGTCGCCGCGCGCGTACCGGTCGGCCGCGGCTCCCAGATTCTCGCCGAACCGCTGGGCTTGCCCGCACCACTGACTGAACGTCGCAGACAACGAATCCCGGCAGTTCCCTGCCGCCGAGGCGGCCTTCCCGCCTCGCATCGCACCGGAGATCCGCCCGACCAACCCCGCGCAATCCGCGCCTCGCAACCCGCCGGTCTTCTCCCCCGCAGACCGGCTCGCTGCTCTCAACGCGGCGGGCACACTCGTGAACCCCATCGGCCTCCCCTTCCGTAACCGACCAATCACGTTACGGGCGCCCGGGCTCGGAGATCAACGGCGCTACTCCCTCAAACGGGGTGCTCACCAGCGAAAACGCGAAGGTCTACCTAGCTCGGCTGAGCAGAACCACTCAGCGTTGGCGAGAGGGCAGGCGGAGGCGACCGCATTGTCTCCGATAAGCGAGAAAGTGCCTTTATCGGTGGCACCTGTGTGGCATGCGGTCTGTCCGGACCAGTTGCCAGGCTTGCTCCGATGCAGGTCAGAACCGTGGGGGTGGGGCCGGAGAGACTCGAACTCTCACTGGCACGGACCTAAACCGTGTGCCTCTGCCAATTGGGCTACGGCCCCCAGGAACCAGGTGTGATCGTAGCGCGCGCCACGTTCGGGTTCGCTCGGCGTGGCCAGTCGTCGTCTCGCGGGGGTTGTCCTCTACCGTGGACCGCCTACAGTCCGACTGCGGCGAGGAGGGCACGTGGCTCGCGACCCCGAGACCATCGAGCGTGAGATCGAGCAGGCGAGGACCGCTTTGGCGGCGACCCTCGACCAGCTGGGCACGAAAGCCAATCCGCAGAAACTCGCCGAGCAGGCGAAGGACGGCGTGCGCGCGAAGCTCGACAACCCGAAGGTCAAGTACCCGCTGATCGGGGCTGGCGTGCTGGT
This sequence comes from Amycolatopsis sp. CFH S0740, assembly GCF_004522315.1. Classification (NCBI taxonomy): domain Bacteria; kingdom Bacillati; phylum Actinomycetota; class Actinomycetes; order Pseudonocardiales; family Pseudonocardiaceae; genus Amycolatopsis; species Amycolatopsis sp. CFH S0740. Next base: position 18,913 of record NZ_SDLS01000054.1, read on the forward strand.
GGCCGTGCTGCTGGTGCGGAAGCTGTTCCGCTGACGGGTTCGCGTCGCTGACGGGCACGTCTCCGGTTACGCCGGGTGTTGCTTCGGTCGCGGGCGGACGGGTCGCCGGATACTGGCTGTTTCCGCCCTGGATGGCGGATGGACAACGGTGATCGCTACGCCCGGTGAACTTCGTGAGAAGTGCCACTGAACCAGGGGTCACCTGTTTGGTGGTCCCTCACCTGGGTCGGTCGGGGGCATCACGTTCGCCGGATCGGGCTACCCCGCTGGGGTTACGCGGTGGTTTTTCGCCGCTGTGCTGGGCGTGGCCAACTGTTTGCGGGTGTGAACGGTGATTCCGCTCGGCGGGCAGGTACCGGCGCTCAAGGGGCCCTGAGGCGAGGATGAAGCAGGGGTGCGTGCAGGCAAAACCGTCGGCGCAAACGGTGCCTGAGCGCGCTGGCAAGCCCGGCCGCGACGCGGGAGCTGAACGAGCAGGCGAACCAGCCTGCGAAAGGGCTGAACGAGCCGCCAGATCAGCCTGTGAAAGAGCTGCGCGAGCGGGCAAACCGCCCCGTGAAAGAGCTGTGCGAGCGGGCGAACCGGTCCGCGAGAACCTAGCTGTACGCGCAGGCAAGTCGGTCCCGTGGAACGCTCAGGCGAACCGACCTGCGGAAACCCGAGCTGAACAACCAGGCAAACCGGCCGCGGAAACTCGAGCGGAACGTAGGCAAACCAGCCCGCGAGAACGCGAGCTCAACGAAGAACTACTGCGGGATCAGGCGCGTGCGACCGGAGGCGTGGCCGACGCGCCCGCTGTCACACCGGGGCGGCTCGCTTCGTCCGGCTTGCGGTCTTCGACCTCTTTCGGCAGCTGCTTGCTCGGCGGCAGCGCTGGCTTGGCGGCCTTGTCCTTCTCCACGGACGCGGACGCGGCCGCAGGAGCAGCGGGAGCCTCGGGCTCGGAAGCCGTAGCAGCGTCCTTGGCCGCCTTGGCACCGCCCGACGGCGGGATTTCCAGCGGTTCGATGTCCGGCAGTGTCAGGCGGGCGGCCATGTACGCGCTGGTGAACTCCAGTGCGTTGCCGTTCAGCAGGTGCACGACCGTGGGTCGCTCGTTCGGGGCGAGCTTCTCCACGAGCTGGTCGGCCCGGTCGCGGGCGGCGATGATGCCCGGCGCCTTGCCGGTCAGCTCCTTGCCGCGGCCGCTGACGGTGATCGTCCAGTCGTCGTTGTCGTGCTTGTACGTCGCCGTGATCGTTTCCACCACTGCCTCACCCCTCTCGTCATCAGCATGCGTCACAGGTCGAGACCCGGCCACCGCAAACTCATGACGCGATTCCTGCCTGCCGGCCGCTGGCGCGACACTCAGTGTGTCTTTCTACCGTGTCATCGATACCGTAAGAAAACTCTGTGTCACAAGTAACGGGACGAGATGTGCGCTGAGTGACGACCGAATGGACTAATGCACGGTCATCTTCACGTGCAAGCTAGATCGCTCGCTGTGACAACCCGGCCCACAGCAAATCCATGGCGTACTCGGTGGCCTTCTCGGGGGTCACCTCCGGGAAGCGCTCGCACCAGATGGCGAGCCGCTCGCAGGCTCCGACGACGAACTCGGCCGAGGCTTCGGCGCGCAGGGTGTCCTCGCTGTCGAAATAACCGCTCATCAACGCGGTGATCAGGTCGGTCTGCTGCCGGCGGGTTTCTTCGATCTCGTCCGCGGCGGGGGTGCCGATGAGGGCCATCTCGTGTCGCAGCAGCGACCAGGCCTGGCGGCGCTCGCGGATGAAGACGAAGAACGCCAGCAAGCCGCGCCGCAGCGCCTCCTGTGCCGAGTCCGCGCCGACGATCGACTGCTCGGTGGCCTCTTGCAGCGCCGACCGCGACTGCCGGATGCACGCCAGCAGCAGGCCCTCTTTCGAGTTGAAGTACTCGTACAGCATCGGCTTGGACACACCGACCAGCTCGGCGATCTCGTCCATCGACGCCATCGCGTAGCCGCGCTCGCCGAAGACCTGCTCGGCGACCTCGATCATCTGCCGTTCCCGCTCGGCTCGGGGCATGCGCTTGCGCTTGGCGGTGGTCATGGAGCACACTCTACCGCCAGTAACCTACTCCGAGTAAGCTGGACTTCGGGTAACAGTTAACGGGAGGACGCATGGGCAACCGCACCGAGACCGGCGTGATCGTGGTCGGCACCGGGTTCTCCGGGCTCGGCATGGCGATTCAGCTGCGCAAGGACGGCCGCGACGACTTCGTGGTGCTCGAGAAGGCCCAGGACGTCGGCGGAACCTGGCGCGACAACAGCTACCCCGGTTGCGCGTGCGACATCCCGTCGCACATGTACTCCTTCTCCTTCGAGCAGAACCCCGGCTGGTCGCGCGCCTACTCGCCGCAGCCGGAGATCTACGAGTACATGCGCGGCGTCGCGGACAAGTACGACCTGCGCCGCTTCATCCGCTTCGGGCAGGAGATGACCGGCGCGCGCTGGGACGCCGAGGAGAACCGCTGGCACGTCAGCACCCGCGGCGGCGACGAGTTCGTGGCTCCGGCGCTGGTCGCGGGCGTCGGCGCGCTGCACCGGCCGATGATCCCGGACCTGCCGGGCATCGAGCGGTTCCAGGGTCGCGCGTTCCACTCCGCCGAGTGGGAGCACGACTTCGACTTCGCCGGCAAACGCGTCGCCGTGGTCGGCACCGGGGCCAGCGCGGTCCAGTTCGTGCCGAAGATCGCGCCGGAGGTCGCCGAGCTGACGCTGTTCCAGCGCACGCCGCCGTGGGTGATGCCGAAGGCCGACCGCGACATGCCGGGCTGGCTGCGCGGGCTGTTCCGCGCGGTGCCGCCGGTGCAGCGGCTGTACCGGAATTTCCTTTACTGGACCCTGGAAGCGCGCGCGATCGGCTTCAACGGCCAGCCGTGGATCATGAAGATCGGGCAGCGGCTCGCGAAGAGCAACATCGACCGCGCGGTGTCGGACCCGGAACTGCGCGCCAAGCTGACCCCGGACTACACCATGGGCTGCAAGCGCGTGCTCATCTCGAACGACTACTACCCGGCGCTGGCCCGCGACAACGTCGACGTGGTCACCGACGGCGTCGCGGAGGTGCGCGAGCACAGCATCGTCGACCAGGCGGGCGTCGAGCACGAGGTCGACGCGATCGTCTACGGCACCGGATTCCACGTGACCGACGCGTTCGACAGCCTGGAGATCGTCGGCCGCGACGGACGGAATCTCGCGAAGGAGTGGGCGAGCGAAGGGATGCGGACGCATCTCGGGATCACCGTCAACGGCTTCCCGAACCTGTTCTTCCTCCTCGGGCCGAACACCGGGCTCGGCCACAACTCGGTCGTCTTCATGATCGAGGCGCAGATTTCCTATATCGCGCAAGCGTTGCGGCTCGCCGGCGACCGGGCGCTGGACCCGCGCGAGGACGTGCAGGAGCGGTTCAACGCGCAGGTGCAGAACAAGCTCGAAAAGGGCATCTGGACCCAGGGCGGCTGCAAGAGCTGGTATCTCGACGCGAAGGGCGTGAACCGGACGCTGTGGCCGGGCTTCACCTGGCGGTACTGGCTCGACACCCGGACCGTCCGGCGCGACGACTACGAACTGCTCGGCTGAGGGTGGCACGAAGGGGACTTTCGCGGCGGGGGATGGAGCCGCGAAGGTCCCCCTCGTGGTCTCTGCGGTAGTCCACAGTGGACTACGGGTACGAGGGGAAGCTTTCGCGGCAGGGGAGGAGTCGCGAAAGCTCCCCTCGTAGTTTCAGGGCAGCGTTCAGCGCGGAACGGCGGTCCACAGTGGACGCTGGCCGTGCGCGGGCAGCGTTGTCGTCGAGCGGAGAAGGAAAAGGAAGAGTACGAGGGGGATGTTCGCGGCAGGGGAGGAGTCGCGAAGGTCCCCCTCGTGGTCTGTGGTCAGGCGGGAGCGAGCTTGCGCAGGTGCGAAACCAGCTCGGCCGTCGGAAGACCGCACAGTTCGGCCATCCGCTCCAGCGCGGCGAAGTCGAACGACACCTCGTCGGCCGAGGCGCTCGCCGGAGCGGGCGGGCCGGACGCCGCGGGAGCGGAAGGGCTTGACGCGGCAGGAGATCCGGGACCGGGAACGGAAGCGCCGGCGGCGGCTCCCGCGCGGGCGGGCATCGCGACTCCGCTCTGCCGCAACCGTCCTTCGGCCCAGCGCCGCAACGGAGTCAGCTCCGGACCGGCCTCCGCGACGACCCGGCGCAGGTCCACGCGGACCCGGCCCGGTTCCTCGGTGAAGACCCGGCTGTGCACCTTCGCCAGCAAATCCTGCGGAAGCTCGTCCATCGCCACGCACAGTTCGACCAGGCGCACCACGGAACACTGCCGGGTGCCCAGTTCATACGTCGCCAGTGTCTGCAGCGAGATTTCGCTCTGCAGATGCGCGTTCAGCTCTTTGCGCGTCCATCCCCGGCCACGCCTGAGCTTGCGCAGCTCGTCTCCCAGCACTCGCTGGTAGTGCTCAGCGTCGATCACGGCCCCTGCCCCTCAACCAACTTCGCGGACGCGGGCTTGCGTCCCGATGGTGAAAGTGCCGAAGCGGCCGCTCATTACGCGGGTTTCGGAAAAAATTTCCGCTTGCCCCGAATGGAGCAACACGTCAGTTGACGCAGGGCACGCCGTCGGCGGTGATCGGCTGGTCGTCGCTCCCCGGACCGGTGGGCGTCGACGGCGGTGCGGCCTGCTGCTGCGCCGGAGGCGCTTGCGCCGCACCGGTTCCGCTCGACGCGCCGTCGGCGGGCTGGTAGTCCGAACCGAGGTACACCTTCACGTGGCCCTTGGGCACGCTCTTGTCTTCCTGCACCGTCGCCTTGGTGCCGAGCGCGTCCGCGACCGCCTGCCCGGCCGCCTCGCCGCCGCTGGGGACCCAGATCACCGTCGTCTTGCGCGAGGACGCGTTGTCCGTGTCGCCTGCGGTGAAGCCCTTGTCCACCAGTTGCTTGGACACGCTCGCCGCGAGACCGGTGCGGTCCGACGCGTTGCGCACGTCGACCGTCGTGTCCTTGTGCGACTGGTCCGGCTTCTGCTGTTGCTGCGCCGGCGCGCCGTCGGCTCCGGCCTGCGGACCGGTGAGGCCCTGCACGAACGCCTTCACCTTCGCCGGGTCGACCTTCACCGCGACGCCGTCGTTCGGCGTGCGGTACTCGACGTTGTCGACCGGGATGGTGCGGAACTCCAGCTGCCCGCCGGTGAGCCCCTTCATCTGCTGGGCGAAGTTGAAGATGTCCCAGTTCTGGTTCAGCACCACGGACTTCTTGATGGCGTCGACCAGAGCGTTGAGCTTGCCCGGGTCGGTCAGCGTTCCCGCGGAGAGGATCTTGCGCGCCATGCCGGCCATGAACACCTGCTGGCGCACCACGCGGTCGAGGTCGCCGCGCGGCAGCCCGTGCCGCTGCCGGACGAACTCCAGCGCCTCCACCCCGGAGATGGTGTGCTGGCCCTTGGTGAACTTCGCGCCGGAGAAGTCGTCGTCGACGTTGTCCTTCAGGCAGACGTCCACGCCGCCGATCGCCTTCGTGATGTCGCTGAAGCCGAGCAGGTTGATCGCCGCGTAGTTGTCGATCGTGGACCCGGTCAGCTCCTGGATCGTCGAGATCAGCAGCCGCGCCCCGGCCTGGTTGGCCTTGACGTCGAGTTCCTTCGGATCGGTGACGCCCTGGGCCTGCAGGTCCTTGCGCGCCTGCAGCATCGCCCTGGCGTACGCGGAGTTGATCTTGTGCTTGCCGTAGCCGGGGATGTCGACGTACGAGTCGCGCGGCAGCGAGAGCGCCACGGCCTTGCTGCCGTCGTTCGGGATGTGGACCAGGATCAGCGTGTCGGTGTTCAGCTCGCCGTCCGATTCGCCCGCGCGCAGCTGGGCGAGCAGTTCCGGGGAGAGCGGGTTGCCTTGCGCGTCGGTGCGGCTGTCGAGGCCGACCAGGAGGATGTCGCGGGCGCCGTCGGCGGGCTTGTCGCCGCCCGCGCCGTCGCCGATCACGTCGGAGTAGTTCAGCCCGTTGACCAGCCCCTGCAGCGACGCCCACGCGTATCCGGTGAGCCCCATGACCAGCAGCGACACCACGGTCAGAGCGATTTTCGCCCCGCGCAGGCCGCCGCGGCGGGCGCCCCGGTACGGACGGCGCGGGGGCGGTCCGGGACGCCGGGGCGGTCCGGCGGCGTGCGGTTCGCGTCGCGAGCGGGGCGGTGGCCCGGGCCGCCGCCCCGGTCCCCGGCCGGGCTGGTCCTGCCACGAGCGGGCGGGGCGGCGATCGCCTTGCCCGTTCCGAGGCGGGTAGTCCACGGGCCGGCTCCTTCTCGTCGTTCTGGTCGTCCGCTTCTGAAGACGCATGGTGCCGGGCGGGGGTTGCGACGGATTCGCACCTCCCCCGTGCGGTGTGGTGCGCACCACCTATGTTCCGGTATCCGAAGCAATTTCGCCCGGTCGGCGGTACGCGTGTCGCGCGTCAGGGTGCCGCGGGAGCCGCCCGTCTCGTCGGCACCATGCACGAACCCGCTCCGACCAGTGCCAACGCCGCGGTGAGAAGGTGCAGGACGACGACCGCCGAGCCGTGCGTTTCGCCCCCGGCGGCGGCCACGAGCGACGGCACACAGGTCAGCGCGGCGGCGAACCACGTCGCGGCCGAGGTCGCCGCTCCGCCGGTCCGGACGGCGTGCAGCAGCAGGACGCCCAGGAGAAGGTGCACGAGGCTCTGGACCGGGTCCAGCCGCAAGCCGAGCACGTCGGCGTCCGCGGCTTCGGCACCGAAGCGGGCCAGTGCGAGACCGAACACGCCGAGCGTCGCGTAGCCGATGCCCAGCGCGGCGGCCGCGCGGGTGAGCAGCACCGGACGACGGCCGGTGGGGGTGTGCGGAAGCGGTGCTGCGGGCACCTCGGTGCCGGGTTTGCCCGGATGGCGTTCGAACCACCAGAAGACCAGGGCCGCGGGCACGAGCAGCAGCGCCACGGCGGCGAGCATGCGCGGCTGCAGGAGCCAGGTCAGGCCGTTCGCGATCGGTCCGGGCAGGTAGACGACGGCGACGAGCAGCAGCATCGCGGCGAGGAAGGCCAGATACAGGCTCATCGGTGCGCGCAGCATCAGCCCGGCGGTGCGGATGACGCGGTCGCGGGCGGCCCAGCGACGCAGTGGTGTCGAGAGGAGCCCGAGGAGGCCGAGCTGCGACACGCCCAGCAGCAGTACGGTCCACGGCCGCGCGGACAATGCGGCAGGCGCGCCCGGGTTGCCGAGCAGTACCGGCGAAGCGTCGAAGGCGAACACTGCGACCGCGAGGGCCGCGACGCCGCTTACAGCCGCGATGGCGAGCACTGGGCGGCGAAGCCGGACGCCATCCGCGTACGCGAACGCCACCTGCTGCGCGAGGAGCGCTAAGGCGAGCGTGGCGGCGTAGCGCGGCCAGGACACGTCCGTCCAGCTAGCGGCGAGTTCTCCGGCTATGACGACGGCGGTCAGCGTCGCGATCGACCACAGCCGCGTACGGCGGTAGAGCGCGAGCAGCATCGGCGCGCCGACGACGGTCAGCAGGTAGACACCCAGCAGCCACAGCGGGTGCAGCGCGATCCGCATGACCGTGGCGTTGGTCCCGGCCGGGATGCCGAGCAGTTCCAGCGCCAGCGGCACGATCAGGGCGACCACGGCGAAGATCAACGCCGGGCGCAGCAGCGGGCTGGACCGTTCGGCGAGGTAATGCCGGTAGCCGCGGTCGCGTTCGGCCCGCCAGCCCGCCGCGTTGGCGAGGCCGCCCGCGAAGAAGAGCAACGGCGTGAGCTGCGCGAGCCAGGTCAGCGGCCACCAGGTGGCCTGCGGCGCGCCCGCCCAGTCGGCCAGCGCGGTCGCCGACTCGCCGACCAGCAGCGCCGCCGCCCCGGCGATGCCGAGCACCGCCCACGGCCGGGGGACGCCGCGAGGCAGGCGCGGCCGCGGGGTCGTGCGGCGGGCGGTGTGCCAGCCGCGCAGGCGCATCACGAGCAGGCAGCCGATCACCAGCACGCCGGCGACCATCGGGCCGATCGGGTCGCCGACCGGCGGGCCCCAGCGCTGATGCCACGAGTTGACCACCAGCCCGCCGGTGAACACCGACGCGACCAGCTGGCAGGTGCGCTCGGAGTTCATCGGGTTCAGCTCGCAGGTGCGGTGCATGTCCTGCTCGAGCCGGTCGTCGAGCGCGGCGCGGGCGGACTGGCCGAGCGGATGGCCCTTGTCGTTGGCGTAGCGGAGCAGGTCGTAGCCGAGGTCGTGCGCCTTGCAGGGGACGGAGAAGTCCCACTTCGTGTTGTCGTCGCCCCACGGGGCCGAGCAGCCGCCGTCGAGATGCGCCGCGCGGACGGTGCCGTCGCGGGCGGGCAGCGGGCCGGGCTTCACGCCGGTGACCGCGGTGAAGTCCTTGGGCAGGAGCGCCAGCGCGGTGGCCTGCCCGTCCGGGTGGGCGAGCGCCTCGACCGCGTTCTGCGCCGCGAGCACGCCGCCGGTCGGCGGACCTTGGTCGGGCGGGGACGCGGGCCGCGAGGCGATCAGGCCGAACCCGAACACCACGAGCAGGACGAGCAGCAGCCAGCCGGACGTCGACCAAGGTCGGCGAACGCGAACGGCGGCCGGGGCACGGTCGTCGGTGGCTGGCATGCGCACCAGGGTGCCAGCCCGACGCGCGCTACGGGAGGCGGCTGTCCCCCTCACCCGGGTGGGGGGTAACCCCCGGGGTTGGGTGTGGGGGCCTGTCTCGCTGGAGGGGGCGGTTTCGTCGGCCGTGCGCCCTGGGGGTGAGGGGTCCCGTCGCGATGGAGGGGCAGCCTCGTCGGTGGTGAGCCCTAGGGCGGGGCGGAGTAGTCCCGTTGGAGGGGGCCAGCCTCGTCGGTGGTGAGCCCCGAGGTGGGGCGAGGAGCTGTCCGGCTGGAGCGGACGAGCCTCGTCGGCGGTGAGCCCCGGGGTGGGGCGAGGAGTTGTCCGGCTGGAGCGGACAAGTCTCGTCGGCGGTGACCCGTGGGGCGGGGAGGAGTCGTCCCGTCGGAAGTGACCAGCCTCGTCGGCAGTGCGCCCCGGGGTGGAGCGGCGGCCCGTCCCGATGGAGGGGGCAACCTCGGCCGCGAGCCCCGGGGCGGGGGAGGAGTCGTCCCGTTGGAAGGGACCAGCCTCCTCGGCAGTGAGCCCCGGGGTGGGGCGGCGGCCCGTCCCGATGGAGGGGGCAACCTCGGCCGCGAGCCCCGGGGCGGGGGAGGAGTCGTCCCGTTGGAAGGGACCAGCCTCCTCGGCAGTGAGCCCCGGGGTGGGGCGGCGGCCCGTCCCGATGGAGGGGGCAACCTCGGCCGCGGGCCCCGGGGCGGGTGAGGGCGTTGATTGCGCTGAGCGGTTCGGGAGCTACGTGGGGTGCTCGATTCCTGTCTTCCCCGCCGCTCTCGGCGCAGGTGCGGTGCGCGGCTGGCCCTGCTCGACGCGCCCCAATGCCACATTGGGTGCGTCAGATGCACCCAATGTGGCGTTCGGTGCGTCCAGCGCACCCAATGTGGCATTGGGGGTTCTCCGCGGCGAGTGCGGGGCCGNAGCGCACCCAATGTGGCATTGGGGGTTCTCCGCGGCGAGTGCGGGGCCGGTGGGTGCGGTGCGCTGTGGACGTACGTGAGGGCCACCTTCAGGGAATCTGGTTCCGTGAGGGTTCCCCTCACGTACCTCCGCTGGAGCGGGGAGCCCGCAGCCCGGGCGGGAGCATCGCCGCGGCGCGGCTCGGGAGGGTTCGACCCACGATGGACGGAACGCGGCCCGACCGAGCCAGGGGCGAGTCCGAAGGAGCGGCGGCAGATTTTCGGGCCTCAGCCGTCCGGGTTCGGCAATCCCGGCCGTTCCGATCCGGCCGAAAAACCGGCCGCCCCGGTTAGCGGTCCGGCCGACAATTAACCCCTCGGCTCAATCCGGCGGAGGAACGGGGCGCGGCCCGTCGCGGACAGTTGCTGAATCGGTTTCGCGATTAATCGCAAAGAGTGCCGGTGATCGGAATTGTGGATCACTCGGACGGCAGATTCGCATCCGCGAAGCGCACCTGGTTTCGGCCGCCTTCCTTCGCGGTGTAGACGGCCGCGTCGGCGGCTTGCAGCAACTGTTCCAGTGTCGTTCCGTTCACCCCGAGCAATGCGACGCCGATCGACCCGGTGCGCCCGGTGATCAATGCCGAACCGCCGCGTTTGTCGGTCGTCACGATGCGCTGATCGGCGATTGCGGTACGGATCCGTTCCGCGGTCACCTTCGCCGCCGTGGTGTCCGCGTCGGGCAGCAGGATCAGGAACTCCTCGCCGCCGAAGCGGCCGATGATGTCCTTGGGGCGGGTTATCTCGTCGAGAGTTTGCGCGACGGTGCGGAGCACGTCGTCGCCGGCCGGGTGGCCGTACGTGTCGTTGATCCACTTGAAGTGATCGAGGTCGATCATCAGCAGCGCCAGGGTTTCCCCGCCGCGCGCGGCCCTTGCCAGCGCGCGTTCCGCGGACTCCGACCACCCGCGCACGTTGAAGATCCCGGTTTTCGGATCGGTGCGCGCTTCGGACTGCAGTTGGTTGATTTCCGCCAGCCGGTTGCCCAGCACCGTGATGAGCACGAGGATCACGATCGCGGGCGGGATGTTCACGAGCAGGATCGTCGCGATGGTGCCGAGGCTGATCGTCGACAGCTCCAGCAGGTTGTCGTCCTTGGTGCCCAAGACGTTGCGCAGCGTGGGCGCGGACGTGCCGCCGAGCGCGAGCAGCCCGCCGATCACGATCGCCTGCAAAGCCGCGTAGCTGAAGCCGACGAGCATCAGGATCCCGAAGACCTGCAACGAGTTCGCGGGCGAAAGCCGGGCCAGTTCGGCGGACGCGAAGGTCTGGTACAGGTGATGTGCCAGCAATGCCGACACCGCATGCGTGAACGAGGTGAACACGAACTTGTGCGGCGGCCGCCGGGAGTTGAACCACCGCTGGATCCGCAGCAGCGCGATCAGCAGCAGGGTCAGCGGGATCGGCAGCAGCAGCGCGGCCGGGAACACCCAGATGCCGGTCAGGTCGATGTGGACGGCGGTGACCCGGTTGCGCCGCCGTTCCTCCTGCCGCCGGGTGAGCTGGATGTGCACCGTCGCGCAGCCGGCGAGGATCGCGAACCGGCCCCAGTCCACGAGATCCGGGCTCGGCGACGCGATCACGCCGAAGGTCAGCAGCGCCACCGCGATCGCGTCCCAGGCGAGCAGGAACGCCACCATCCGGCGCGGTTTCGTCCAGAGATCCCATGAGGAAACGGGGTTCGCGGCGATCAGCGCGCGCAGCCGTCCCGCGAAGCCCGTCGCGGCGGGCGGTTCCTCCCCGGGGCCGCGGCGGTCACCGCGCGCCGGTTCGGTTCCGGGCATCGGGCCGTGCCTCCTCCGGTGTCGGATGCGGTTCCCGGAAGCTTCCCGGTTCTGCGTCGTTATCAGTTGCCGGTATCATCTCACTCACCGACTTCGAACGCTGTATTCGGCCGTAGTCTCCGAACCCGGAGACGCCTTCCGCGACAACTGCTGCATCCATGAAGTAAATTGCGGAGGAGCGTCCCCGCCGTCCCCCCGAGTGAGGTGTTTTCCCGTGCGCGACCGCGAAGCGTGAATCGAGCTGTTGTCATTTTCCGATGAATTGTCAGCGAGTGGAGGTGGACAGCTGTGCGTGACCGTGAAGCGTGAGTTCCGTGACCGATCCACGACGGATTCGTGACAATGCGAACGGAGGTGTGTTCCGTGCGTGACCGTGAAGCGTGAACCGACTTCCCGTCCGGCGTATCCGGACCCATTCGGCCGGTGCCTCGACCCCGGCCAGAGTTCCATCCCGCAACCCACGATCAGGCCCCGGCCGCGACCGCGTGCCGCACCCGGGTCCACGAGAACGCGGTGGGGATCGCCAGAGCCACGCCGGCCAGCCCGGCCAGCGCGATGGCGGTAATGGCAGACCCGGTCGCCTGGGCGACCACCCCGCCGAGAGCCACCCCGACGCCCTGCGCCACGCGCAGCCCCGTGCGGTAGAGCCCGCCGGCGCCGCCGCGCAGTTCGTTCGGCACCCAGGTGGAGAACGTCGCGGTCACGGTGATGATGTAGGCGCCCATCGCACCGGCGAGCGCGAGCAGCACCAGCGCGACCACCAGGTTCGGCTGCAGCAGGAACAGCGCGAGCAAGGCCAGCGACGTCGTCGCCAGCACGCCGAGCAGGCGCTGCCGGACCGCGGCGGACGCGAATTTCGACAGCAGATAGGCCCCGGCGACGAAGCCGAGCGGGTCGGCGGCGAGCAGCCAGCCGACCGCCGCGGACGGCGCGTTCAGCTGCTGGGCCAGCGGGGCGGCCAGCCCCTCGGGCACCACGGCCAGCCCCACGAGCCACGACAACGCGATCAGCACGCGCAGTTTGCGCTGCCCGAACACCCAGCGCGTCGCGGAGAACCAGGTGCTGTGGTCGCCTCCGGCGGCGGGGCGGTCGTGCACCCACACCCGCACGATCACCGCGGCGATCGCGAAACTCACCGCGTCGATCGCCAGCGCCCACGACGTGCCCACTGCCGTCACCAGCACGCCGCCGCCGGCGAGGCCGAGCAGCTGCACCGTGTTGGTGGTGATCCCGCGCAGGTCCTGGCTGCGCAGGTACAGATGGTCGTCGGTGAAGACTTCCCGGGTGATCGCGTTCTGCGCCGCGTTCGCCGGTGACGCGGCCAGTTGCACCGCGACGAGCAGCAGACACAGCGCGACCAGCGGCATCCCGGGCAGGCTCATCAGCCCGACCAGCACCGCCTGCGCCGCGGCGCTCACGCTCAGCACCGCGCGACGCGGATAGCGGTCGGCGAGGAACGACAGCCCGAGCCCGCCGGCGAGCGCGGGCAGGAAGGTCAGCGCGTAGACGACGGCAGCCCAGAGCGCGGAACCGGTGCGGTGGTAGACGAGGATGGACAACGCCACCTTCGCCAGCTGGTCGCCCGCGCTCGAGATGGCCTCCGCCGCCCAGAGCACGCGGTATTCGACATTCCGCAGCGGCGCCGTAAGCCGAGAGGTCGCTTCGGTCGTCACGAGATGACCACTGCCCCCTCCCCGATCGAGTGAATGCGGGTGTACCGCATTGTGCCTTCGCCTGGTTCGCTCCTGGCCAGGAGTGTCGCCGCTCCGGCCAGGGCAGGCACCCTCAGTATGCCGCCGATCACACCAGGGTGAACAGTCGGGAAGAATCCGGTGGCCGGAACGCGGAGCCGTTCGGACTGACCTGCCGCGGGGTATCCGTGGCACTGATCAGCTTTCCTCGTTCGGCGCAGCGCGACCACCGTTCGTCGCCATCGTCCGGTGCGACTGGGCCGAACGGCCCAACACTGGGAGAGACCCGGCGGAGCGGCCGTCCTCGCGCCGGGCGCACCAGCGGGGAGTGAGCGTGGACAGACTGTTGAAGGACAAGGCCGTGGTCGTGACCGGGGCCGGACGCGGGCTCGGGGAGGCGTTCGCCGTGCACGTCGCCAGGGCGGGCGGCGCGGTGGTGGTCAACGACGTGGACGCCGACCTGGCCGAGCGCACCGCCGAGACCATCCGCGGCCACGGCGGGCGCGCGGTCGCGAACGGGCACAGCGTGGCCGACCCGGCGCAGGCGCAGGCGATCGTCGACCAGTGCGTCGCCGAGTTCGGCCGGATCGACGGCCTGGTCAACAACGCGGGGCTCAACTACGAGGCGCTGCCCTGGGAGGACGACGCGGAGCAGGCCCGCCAGCTGGTCGAGGTGAACGTGCTCGGCGTGATGTACACCGGGCTGGCCGCGATCCGGGCGATGGTCGGCGCGGGCGGCGGCGGGTCGATCGTGAACATCTCGTCCGGCGCGTCGCTCGGGCAGCGCAAGCTCGGGGTGTACTCGGCGAGCAAGGGCGCGGTCGCGTCGCTGACCTATTCGTGGGCGCTCGACCTCGAGGACTCCGGGATCCGGGTGAACGCGGTGTGCCCGGTGGCGCACACCCGGATGGTGTGGAAATCCGAACGCGCGCTGCGGGCCTGCCCGCCGGAGCGCACGCCGGCGAAGATCGCGCCGCTCGTGCTGTTCCTGCTCGGCGACGGATCGCACGGCATCACCGGGCAGATGATCCGGTGCAACGGGCCGCAGCTGCACGTGATGGGGCAGCCGTACCTGAAGCAGCCGATCCTGGAGCGGCCGGACTGGGACACCGAGACCGTGCAGCAGGCGTTCGACGAGGTGTTCTCCGCCCACCTGGAGAACTACGGACTGGAGAAGCGCGTGCCGCCGCGGCTGCGCAAGTGGACGGAGAACTCGATCCGGGCGTCGTGATCAGCGGGCTTTCGCGGCGGCTTCGCGGCATCCGGACAGGTCGGCCGCGCGCAGCGTCGCGCCGACCGAGGCGAGGGCGGCGGAGTTCATCGACAGGCTGGTCACCCCGAGCCCGGCTAGCACTGGGGCCAGTCCCGGGTCGGCGGCGGCCTCCCCGCACACGCCGACCGGTTTGCCGGTGGCGGCCCCGGCCTCGGCGACCATGCCGACCAGGCGCAGCAACGCGGTCTGGCTGGGGTCGTTGAGCGCGGCGACCGCGCCGAGTTGCCGGTCGGCGGCGAAGACGTACTGCGCCAGATCGTTGGTGCCCAGCGAGACGAAGTCGACCTCGGCGAGGATTTCCTTGGCGCACAAGGCCGCCGCCGGGATCTCGATCATCACGCCGACCCGGGCGATCCCCGCGGCCCGTGCGCGTGCGGCGAACCAGCGTGCCTCGGCGGCGGTCGCGATCATCGGCGCCATCACCGAAAGTTCGGCCCCGGTGTCGGCGGCGGCGCCCGCGATCGCGGTCAGCTGCCGGTCCAGCAGCTCCGGCCGGTCGAACGCGACGCGCACGCCGCGCACGCCAAGCGCCGGGTTCGGTTCGTCGCCCATGTCCAAGAACGCCAACGGTTTGTCGGAACCGGCGTCGAGCGTCCGGACGATCACCGGCTTCCCGGCGAACGGTGCCAGCACCGCGCCATAGGCCTCACGCTGCGCGTCCGCGGAGGGCTCGTCCGTAGCTGCGAGGTAGCAGAATTCCGTGCGGAACAAGCCGATTCCCTCCGCACCCGCCTCGGCCGCGGCGCGGGCGTCCGCCGCCGAGCCGACGTTCGCGAGCAGCTTCACCGGATGTCCGTCGGCGAGTGCGCCGACGCCGTCCCATTCCGCGCGCGGCTTCCGGCTCGCGGCGCGCACGGTGGCGTCGGACGGCGAAACCGTTCCGGCGGAGCCGTCCACCGCGAGGCCAGGACTGTCCGCGGCGAGCACGCCGGAACACGCGACCACAGCCGGAATTCCCAATGCCCGCGCGAGAATCGCGGTGTGACTGGTCGGTCCGCCCTCTTCGGTGACCAGCGCGAGGACCAGTTCCGGGTCGAGACCGGCGGTGTCGGCCGGGGCGAGATCGCGGGCCACGAGCACGCTCGGCGCCGTCAGCTCGGGCACGCCCGGCGGCGTCACCCCGAGCAAGTCCGCGACGATCCGGTCCCGCACGTCGGCGACGTCGCGGGCGCGCTCGGCCAGATACCCGCCCGCGGCTTCGAGCGCCGTCATGAACTTCGCGGCCGCCTCCCAGACCGCGCGCGGAGCGGGCAGCGACTGCTCCCGGACGAGCTGTTCGGCGGACGCGAGCAGCGCCGGATCCGCCGCCATCGCCGCGGTCGTCTCCACGACTGACCGGGCAGTACCGGACACGGAACGGGCACGATCGGACAACCGGGCAGCGACCCGGGCGGCGGCGGGCGCGATCCGGCCCGCCTCCCGCGCCAGGTCGGCGGGCACCGGTCGGTCCTCGGGTTTTCCCAGGTCAGTGGCTACGACAACGCGCGGGCCCTGTGCTTGGCCGGGGCTGACTCCGACTCCGGACAACGACATGGCGAGACCTCCGGGAGCAAAGGATCTTGTAACTGGGGATTGACAGTACGGTAACAACGGGCACAATCAAATGACAACGGGCAAACAGCGGAGAGGAACGGGCATGTACGCCGCCGAACGGCATCAGCTCCTCGCACAGCGGGCACGCCGAGACGGACGGGTCGACGTGGGCGACCTCGCCGCCGAACTGGGCGTTGCGCCCGAGACCATCCGCCGCGACCTCGGCGTCCTCGAACGCCAGGGCGTCGTCCGCCGGGTTTACGGCGGCGCGGTCGCCGTGGACCGGCTCGACTTCGAGCCCGAGGTCGCCCAGCGCGACCAGACCAACGCCGCGGAGAAGGACGCGATCGCCCGCGCCGCGCTCGACCAGGTCCCCGACCGCGGTTCGGTGCTGCTCGACGCGGGCACCACGACCAGCCGCCTGGCGACGCTTCTTCCGGCCGACCGCGACCTGACAGTCATCACGAACTCCCTTTCGATCGCGTCGATCCTGGCCACTCGCCCGGGAATCACGCTGCACATCCTCGGCGGCCGGATCCGCGGGACGACGCTCGCGACGGTCGGTTCCGCGTCGCTGCACGCGCTCGACGGACTGCTCGCCGACGTCGCTTTCCTCGGCGCGAACGGGTTTTCCGCCGAACACGGCTGCACGACGCCGGACGTCGAGGAGGCCGCGGTGAAATCCGCTCTCGTCGCCGCCGCCCGTCGCCGCGTCCTGCTCGCCGACCACAGCAAGTACGGCGCGGACCAGCTCAGCCGGTTCGCCCGCTTGTCGGAGATCGACGTGCTCGTGACCGACGGCGGGATCGACGCGGGCGCGGTCGCGGAGCTGGAAGAGGCCGGTCCTGAGGTGGTGCTCGCATGAGTGCCGTTGTCACGTCCGACCGGAGTCTGGACCGCGACCGCGGGCTGCCGGAGATCGTTCTGCCGGCCGCCCTGGCGGTGATCGCATGATCGTCACCGTCACGCCCAACCCGAGCCTGGACCGCACCGCTCAGCTCGGCGAGCTTCGGCGCGGCGAGGTGCTGCGTGCCTCCCGGGTCCGGCTTGATCCCGGTGGCAAGGGCGTCAACGTTTCCCGCGCGCTCGCCGCCGCCGGGTCGCCGACCGTCGCCTTGCTTCCGGCGGGCGGTCCGGTCGGCGAGCGGCTGGCCGACCTGCTCGCGCCCGAGGGCGTGCCCGTCGTCGCGGTGCCGATCTCCGGTACCACCCGCAGCAACATCACCCTGGTCGAAGCGGACGGCACGACCACCAAGATCAATGAGCCCGGCCCGGAGCTTTCCCCGGCGGAGCTGGCCGTTCTGCGGCAGCGCACCGTCGAACTCGCCGCGCGCGCCGAGTGGGTCGTGTGCTGCGGCAGCGTGCCGGCCGGGGTGCCCGACGATTTCTACGCCCAGCTCGGCGAACTCGCCCGCGACGCCGGGGCGAAGGTCGCCGTCGACTCCTCCGGGGCGCCGCTGGCCGCCGCGCTCGCCGCTCGCCCCGACCTGATCAAGCCGAACCTCGACGAGCTGGCCGAGCTGGCCGGGCGGTCGCTGCCCCAGCTCGGCGACGTGGTGCAGGTGTGCCGCGGTCTGGTCGCCGAGGGCGTCGGCGCGGTGCTGGTCAGCCTCGGCGCGCGCGGCGCCGTGCTGGTCGAGGGCGCCGAGACCTGGCACGCGCTCGGCCCGCTGGTCGCCGTGCGCAGCACCGTCGGCGCCGGAGACGCCGCACTCGCCGGATTCCTCCACGCGGGAGGAACCGGCCCCCAAGCCCTGCGCGCCGCGGTCGCCTACGGCACCGCCGCGGTCGCGCAGGAGGGCAGCCGCATGCCCGCCCCGCAGGACGTGCACCCGGACCAGGTGCGCCTGCTCGCCGCAGATCCCACCCTCACCCTCAGCGGAGCCGCAGCATGACCACCTCAGACCTGATCACCGCCGACCTGGTCGACCTCGAGCTCGCCGCCGCGGACAAGAACGCCGCGGTCCGCGCGCTCGCCGGACGGCTCGTGTCCGCCGGGCGGGTGACCGACCTCGACCTGTTCCTCAAGGACGTCGCCGCTCGCGAGGAGCAGATGGCCACCGGGCTGGAGGGCGGCATCGGCATCCCGCACTGCCGCTCGGCCGCCGTCACCGCGCCGACGCTCGCCTTCGGCCGCAGTGCCGACGGCATCGATTTCGGTGCCCCGGACGGCCCGGCAAAGCTGATCTTCCTCATCGCCGCGCCGGACGGCGCGGATTCCGCGCACCTGAAGGTGCTCGCCGCGCTGGCCCGCCGGCTCGTCCGCGCGGAGTTCAAGCAGACCCTGCTGGACGCCGCCGATCCCGCGGCGGTCGCGGCCTACATCGGCGAGGAGGTGTCCTGACATGAAGTTCGTCGCCATCACCGCGTGCCCCACCGGCATCGCGCACACGTACATGGCCGCCGAATCGCTGGAGCAGACCGCGAAGGCCAACGGCGACACGATCGTGGTCGAGACGCAGGGCTCCGCCGGTTCCGAACCGTTGTCCGCGGCGGACATCGCGGACGCCGACGCCGTCATCTTCGCCGCCGACCTCGCCGTGGCCGGCCGGGAGCGGTTCGCGGGCAAGCCGATCGTCGAAGCCCCGGTGAAGGCCGCGATCAACGACGCGGCCGGGCTGTTCGAACGGGCGAAGGCCGCTGCTGCGGAGCCGCCCGCCGACCAGCCCGCCGATCAGCCCGCCGCCGCGGAACCGGAACTGACCACCAAGGTCGGCGAGCACGACCGGCTCGGTGCCCGGATCCGGCAATGGCTGATGACCGGCGTCAGCTACCTCATCCCGTTCGTCGCCGCGGGCGGGCTGCTGATCGCGGTGAGCTTCGCGCTCGGCGGGTACCAGATCGCCGACGCGCCCAAGGTCACCGAGCATTTCGACGCCGGTTCGCTCGCCGGCTGGGCCGCGCTGATGTACCAGATCGGCAGCGTGGCGTTCCAGTTTCTGGTGCCGGTGCTCGCCGGGTTCATCGCGTTCGCGATGGCCGACCGGCCCGCCATCGCACCCGGTTTCGTCGGCGGGGCGGTCTCGGTCGCCATCGGGGCCGGATTCCTCGGCGGCCTGGTGGCCGGTCTGTTCGCCGGCGGCGTGGTGCTGGGGCTCAAGAAGATCCGGGTGCCGAAGGCGATGCGCGGGATCATGCCGGTGGTCGTCTACCCGCTGCTCGGGACCGTCGTGGTCGGCGTGCTGATGTACGTCGTGGTCGGCAAGCCGATCGCGATCGCCACCACCGGCCTCACCCACTGGCTGAACAGCCTGAGCGGCACCAGCGCGGTGCTGCTGGGCGCGCTGCTCGGCCTGATGATGGCGTTCGACATGGGCGGCCCGGTCAACAAGGCCGCGTACGCGTTCGCCGTCGGCGGCCTGACCACCGGCAGCGCCGGTTCGCTGCAGATCATGGCCGCCGTGATGGCGGCCGGGATGGTGCCGCCGCTCGCCCTCGCGCTCGCCTCGACCGTGCGGAAGAAGCTGTTCACCGCCGCCGAGCGCGAGAACGGCCGGGCCGCGTGGCTGCTCGGCGCCTCGTTCATCACCGAGGGCGCGATCCCGTTCGCCGCGGCGGATCCGTTCCGGGTGATCCCGTCGATCATGGCCGGTTCGGCCGTCACCGGAGCGCTGTCGATGGCTTTCGGCGCGACGCTGCGCGCGCCGCACGGCGGGATCTTCGTGGTGCCGCTGATCGGCAACCCGCTGCTGTTCCTGGTCGCGCTCGTGGCCGGGACGCTGGTCGCCGCCACGTCGGTGGTCCTGCTCAAGCAGCTGCGGTTCCGTTCCGCCGAGCCGGCCGCCGCTGTTTCCGCTCATCCGGTCAATGCCTGAGGAGGCTGTCGTGTACCAACGCCGCATCGTCGTCGCCAGCAGGGTCGGACTGCACGCCCGCCCGGCAGGGCTGGTCGCGCAGGCCGCCGCCGCGCAGCCCGCGAAGGTTCGGATCGCCAAGGTTTCCGGTGGCGCGGTCGGTGACCCGGTGGACGCGGGCAGTGTGCTCAGTCTGATGACTCTCGGGGCCGCGCACGGCGACGAGGTCGAGCTCAGTGCGGACGGCGCGCAGGCTCGGGAGTCGGTGGACGTGCTGGTCGAGTTGATCGCCAAGGACCTCGACGCCTGATCCCCTCGTGAGTGGCGGTGCCGGTTAGTACTCCAGCTGTAGTTCGTGATCTTGCTG
>NZ_SDLS01000055.1:0-33060 GCF_004522315.1 Amycolatopsis sp. CFH S0740
AAGACCGCCGCGGAGATCCTCGAGTCACTCGCCAACTTCCGCCGACGAATTTCTGACGCAGGACACTAGCCTTCCGGCACGAATCCGCGCACGACCCGCTCGACGATCCCCAGCATGGCTTCCGTCGCGCTCTCCCCCTGCGGCACCTGCCGCAACGCCGCCTCCAACGCGCCGAACACCGCACCGGTCAATCCAGCCGCCTCGACCCGGTCCAGCTGCGGCGCGCACGTCTCGTACAGCTTCTCCGCCCACCGATCCCCCACCGCCGCGTTGCGCAGCAGGTATCCCGCGCGCAATGCGGGCACCCCGGCCAGCAGCCGGGTGCGTACCTCGGTGAGCGGATGGTCCAGGGGGAAACTCCACGCGTCCGCCGTCACCAGCGCGTGGACCGTCCTGGTCACCATCTCCGCCACCGGCGTCCCCGGCTCCGCCGCGGCGAAGACCCCGTCCACCACCTCGTCGTAAAGATGCTGGTCAGCGAAGACGACGTCCTCTTTGGCGGCGAAGTAGTTGAAGTACGTCGCCGGGGACACCTTCGCCCGCGCGGAGATCTCGGCGACGGTCGTGCCGTCGTAGCCCTGCTCGTCGAACAGCGTGAGCGCCGCCTCGATCAGCGCCTGGCGGGTCCGCCGCTTCTTCTCTTCCCGCAACCCGGTCATGCGTGAATCTTAGCGTTACTCTAAACTTAGAGAGTCTCTAAGATTGGAGGTCCCGATGGAACGGACCGGATGCGTGGTCGCCGGGGGCGGTCCGGCAGGCGTGATGCTGGGCCTGCTGCTGGCCCGGGCCGGGGTCGAGGTGGTGGTGCTGGAGAAGCACCGCGACTTCCTGCGGGACTTCCGCGGCGACACCGTGCACCCGTCGACGCTGCGGTTGCTGGACGAACTGGGCCTCGGCACCCGGTTCGCCGCACTGTCCCGTTCGGTCCTGGAACGGATGAAAATGGAGATCGGCGAGGAAACGGTGATCGCCGCCGACTTCAGCAGACTGCGCGGCCCGCACAAGCACATCGCGATGGTCCCGCAAGCCGAATTCCTGGGCCTGCTGGCCGAAGCCGGTGCGGCCGAACCGAAATTCACCCTGCGCATGGGCGCTTCTGTTACCTCTCTGCGCCGCGAAGGCGGACGCGTCACGGGCGTCAACTACCGCGATGACAGCGGTGACACTGCCGCACTCGAAGCCCCGCTCACCGTCGGCTGCGACGGACGCTGGTCGAAAGTGCGCCAAGAACTCGGCCTCGCATTGCGGGAGACAGCCGTCCCGATGGACGTCTGGCAGGTGCGAGTGCCGAAAGCCGGACCGGGCGAACAGGGGGTGTTCGCCCGGTTCGGCCCCGGATACGCCTCGGTGACCATGGACCGCGGTGATTACTACCAGACCTCGTACCTCATCCCCCGAGGTCAAGACGCCCTCCTGCGTTCCGGCCCGATCGAAGACTTCCGCTCACGCCTGGCCAAGTTGTTCGGCTGGACGCCCGCGCAAGTGTCCGCAGTCCGCTCGTGGGACGACGTGAAGTTGCTGGAAGTGACCATGGGCCTGCTGCCGCGCTGGCACGCCCCCGGCGCGTTGTGCATCGGCGACGCGGCCCACCCGATGTCGCCGGTTGGCGGTGTCGGGGTGAACCTGGCCGTGCAAGACGCCGTCGCCACCGCACGACTCCTCGCGGAACCGTTGCGGCGCGGGGAAGTTCCGGTGTCCCGCCTGGCCGCCGTACGCCGCCGCCGGTTGTTGCCGACTGTCGCGGTGCAGTCGAGTCAGCGGGGTGAACACGAGATGCTGCTGCGCCCCGCGCTAGCCGGGACGCTGGACCGTTTGCCCGCGCCGATGCGGGTAGTGCAACGATTCCCGGCGCTTTCCGGGGTGACTGCTTACCTTGGCGGCGTTGGGTTGCGGCCGGAACACGCTCCCGCTTTCGCCCGACGATCTGGTGTGGACAGTCACGCTGGCTGACTGTTTTGGCGGTCCGGTGCGGTGCCGCTGGGGTTTTGCGGCACCGCACCGGATTTGCTGTTCCGGTGGGCGGCACCGGACGCACTGCCTTGTTGAACGGTGCCGCACAGAACTCAGCGCCTTGTTGGCCGGTGCCGCACCGACTCGCTGCCTTGTCGGACGGGGCCGCACCGAACTCGCCGCCCCCATTTGGACGGTGCCGCACCGGACTCACTGCCCTGTTGAACGGTGCCGCACCGAACTGGCTGCCTTGTCGGACGGGGCCGCACCGAAGCGTGCTCCAGCCTCAGCCATCGCAGCGGGAAGCTCCGCCGAGCCGCAGCGTCGCCAACCAAGACTGCGCTGGCTTCCCGCAACGCCGGATTCCTCTTCCATCGCAGCGGTTCCGGCCCAGAACATGGTCCGGCCGCCCCTCTTCCGGAAGGGCAACCGCATCGCCCAACGGAGCCGCACCGTCAGCCAGCACACCACCGGCTTCCAGCACCGCCCCGGACTCACCCCTCGGCTAAACGGAACACGTCGCAGTTCACGGCAGCGAGCCGTCCGAACTCCGCCGGAGCAGCATCCGCACGGCTACCCCGGCGCTTCAACCACGCCGACCAGCGCTATCCCGCGCCGCTACGCCGGGTAAGCCCGCACCGATCGGGCGTCCTGCAACGCGCGAGCCCACCATTCGAGCTGGTCGAGCAAGGCCTTCGCCGCGGTCTCGACGGCAGGGTCGAGCGGTTCGCCGTCCTCCCCGAACCGCCCGTGGACCCCGTGGAAGCTCACGGTTTCGCGGATGGTGACCGCGTGCAGTTCGGCGAAGACCGGGCGGAGGTGCTCGACCGCGCGCAGCCCGCCGGAGATCCCGCCGTAGGACACGAACGCGACCGGCTTCGCGTGCCATTCGCCGCGGAACCAGTCGAGGACGTTCTTGAGCGCGGCCGGGTAGCTGTGGTTGTACTCGGGCGTGATCACGACGAACGCGTCCGCCGCCTCGAGCCGGGCAGCGACGGGCGCGGCCCCCTCGCCGTTCATCGCGAGCGGCAGCGAGATCTCGGCGACGTCGAGGACGTCGACCTCGAACCCGCCGTGCCGGTCGGCCTGGCGGGAGAACCAGCGGACGACCGTGGGGGCGAACCGCCCTTCCCTGGCGCTGCCGACGAGCACAGCGAGCCGGACGGGAGCTTCGGACACGTTTTTTCTCCTTTTTCCGGGGCGGAACAGGTTTCCCGCCTCCGGAAAGGAGTCTCGAACTTCAAGCTCCCTTTAAGTCAAGCTATGCTGTGCGCATGGCGAAAACGGAGCTGCCCGAACTGACCGTGGGCGAACTCTCCCACCGCAGCGGCGTACCCGCGTCGGCCCTCCGGTTCTACGAGGACGAGAACCTGATCCAAAGCAGGCGCACCGCGGGCAACCAGCGCCGCTACCGCCGCGACACCCTGCGGCGGGTCACGTTCATCCGCATGTCGCAGCGGGTGGGCATGCCGCTGGCACAGATCCGCGACGTGCTGGCCCTCCTCCCGGACGACCGCACCCCCACCCGCGCCGACTGGTCCCGCATCTCGTCCTGCTGGCGCTCCGACCTGGACCAGCGCATCCGCCAGCTGGAACAACTCCGCGACCAACTGAACGACTGCATCGGCTGCGGCTGCATGTCCCTGGCCAAATGCCGCCTGGCCAACCCAGAAGACCGCCTAGGCCAAGACGGCCCCGGCCCGCGCCGACTGCCGGACCACCGGGGCGCGGGGTTCGAGTGAGACCGCTCGGCAGCTGACTCCGGGAGGTTGACTGGCTGCTCGGCCGATGCTTCTTCGCGTGGGACTGCGGGGGTTCTCCGCGGGACTGCACCTCCGCGAGGCCGCGTCCGCTTCGGCTACCAGCCCAGTGTTCACGGCGCACTCTCACCGCGCGCTTCAGCCACCAGCTCGCTGCACGCTCTCACTGCGCGTTGGCCAGCAACCCGATTCTCGCCGCGCATTCTCACCTCCCTCGCCAGTCGCGCGCTCGCCTCAGCGACGAGCCAACTTTCACCACATGCCATCACCACGCCTGCTTCAGCCGCCAGCCACGCTCTCGCTTCACGCTCGCACCTCAGCCAGCAGTCCCGCGCTCGCCGCACGCGCGGACTGCACCCACCTCAGCCACCGGCCGTTCTCTCACCACATCCCCTCACCACACCCGCCAGTCCTGCACCCGCCGTGCGCTCGCACGGCACCCACCTCAGCCACCAGCCCCGCTTTCGCCACGCGCCCTCGCCAGGACTGCTCATGCCGCGCGCTCGCACGGCGGCCGCCGCAGCCACCCTCCGCTCTCTCGCCACCTTCCCTCGCCACACCCGCCTAAGCCGCCAGCCCGCCTTCGCCACGCGCTCTCGCCGCGCGCTCGCACCGCACCCACCTCAGCCACCGGTTCCGCTCTCGCAACGCACTCGCACCACGCCCGCCAGTCCCACTCTGACCACGCGCACTCACCGCGCGTTGGCCAGCATGCGTCGCCATCACTCCCCCGGCCCGCCGCCGCGCGAGCAATGCGGCGGTTCGTGGCCCAGGTACGGAGCGAGAGAGCCGCGGCGGTGCGCGTGCGCCGCGGCGCGAGCTGCCAGGCCAGCCGGTCACTCGCTCAGCGCGTCAGCCGCTCCAGGTCATCCCAGCAGCAACCCCCTCACGTAGGCGGCCTGTCCGGCGTGTTGCAGGTCGTCGGAGAGCACGCTGACCAGCCGGACTCCAAGCGTGACCGGCGGGTTCCAGCCTTCGTCGACCACGCGGTCCAGTGCCGTTCCGTTGAGGCTGGTCACCCAGGACACCGTGTGCTCGTGCACGGCGTCGTAGTAGCCGGTGAGCAAGTCCGGCGACTTCGGCTGGACCTTGGCCACGTCGTCGCTGCTGTGCCCGTAACCGATGTCGCCGGCGGGAAACGGCAGGGCGAATTTCTCGCGCCAGTCCTGTGCCGTCCAGAACTGGTCGGTGCCCGCGACGTCCGCGACATGGTCGTCTTGCACCCGCGCCAAATGCCAGACCAGCCAGCCGATCGAGTTGGCTTCCGGGCCGGGGCGCGCCGCCAGTTGCTCCGCGGTCAGCCCGTCGACTGCCTGGTGCACCACTTCCCGCACCCGGCCGAATCCGTCCACGAGCAGATCGGCCACATTCATCTCGCGCTCCTCTTCGTCGTCGTGCGCTTGCCTCGATCATGCCTCGAAGATCCGCTTGTGCCCAGCACTGTGACTCGAGCGGCGCGAGGGGTCCATTCGCACCGGATCGCACGGCTTCAGCACGGAAAATCCGTTGACTACCAGCGGTGACCGCAACTGTCCACTTCGGACCTGACGCGCGCGGCCAGCGGCAGGTAGACTCCGGCGCGAGAGCGATCTGCACGCCGACGACGCGAACGGAGGGACCCGTGGCGATCACCGCGCCCCGAGCCCTGCCCGGGTTCGACAACATCGCCGGCATCGCGATTCCCGCCTGGGCGGGCATGGTGATCGCCGCCGCCTGCGCGATTTCGGCGATCACGGTGCTGCTGGTGATCCTGCGCAACCGGCGGAAGTAGTTCACGCAGCGCGTTCGCTGCGATATCCGGCGGATCTCACGTGCGGCAGTGCGGAATCCTGCGCCAGACCGGGAGGATCACCGGTCCGCACGCGTGAACCGGCTGGTGATGACGTGGTCCTTGGCCGGTCCGGTCACCACCCATTCCTGCTCCCACTGGCGATCGTCGAGCACGCGGTACGCCCCGCGATACCAGTCGGCGGCGCACGGATGATCGGCCGTCCACTCGCCGGTCGTCAGGTCCACGTCGTGGAAAAACCCGCCGTGGTCGAAGTGGACCGCAGCGCGCGAGCCGCCGGCCGGGCGGTAGTGCAGAGTCCGGACAAACGGTCCGCGATGCGCTCCGAGCTGCAGCTCTCCCGACTCCCGATAGACGAGCACCCCGTCTTCGCAGGTGAACGTCGCCCGGCCGCTCGCCTCGCCCAGCGCCGCCCCGTCGACGTCGACGATTTCGCGCGCGAGCTGCCATTCGCCGGAGAAATACCCGGTCAGGTCATCGATCGGAAAAGCCACGGATCCCATTGTGCGCCTCCGGGCCGCGCGCGAAGGGCACCGGGACCGTCGTCTCGACACCGTCTGTCACGGGGGTGGCGTGAAGGGTCCCGTCATCCCCGGTGTCACCAGTCGCCAGGCTGTTCACCCTGTGCGACCGGGCCCGTCGCGAACGCCGAAAACGGCCGGTGCGATGGGGACTCTCGCGCCGAACCCGGCGGGGCAGGCTCGCCCGGACGGCTCGCCGCCCTAGAATCGGCCGCGTGGCGCACCCCGATCTGGCCGAGCAGGCCACCCGTTCCCCCGCTCTCGAGACCTTGCAGCGCGTCTTCGGCTACGACGCGTTCCGCGGCGACCAGGCGGAGATCGTCGAGCACGTGATCTCCGGCGGCGACGCGCTGGTGCTCATGCCCACCGGCGGCGGGAAATCGCTGTGCTACCAGATCCCGTCGCTGGTGCGCCCCGGCGTCGGTGTGGTGATCTCGCCGCTCATCGCGCTGATGCAGGACCAGGTCGACGCGCTGCGCAACGTCGGCGTGCGCGCCGGATTCCTCAACTCCACCCAGGATTTCGCGCAGCGGCAGGAGGTGGAGGAGGCGTTCGTCGCGGGCGAACTGGACCTGCTCTACCTCGCGCCCGAACGACTGTCGGTCGAATCCACCGTGCGGCTGCTCGACCGCGGTAAAATCGCCCTGTTCGCGATCGACGAAGCGCACTGCGTCTCCCAGTGGGGCCACGATTTCCGCCCCGACTACCTGATGCTGTCGTCGCTGCACGAACGCTGGCCGGACGTGCCCCGGATCGCGCTCACCGCCACCGCGACCGAGGCCACGCACAAGGAAATCTCGCAGCGGCTCGGCCTGGACGGCGCGAAGCATTTCGTCGCGAGCTTCGACCGGCCCAACATCCAGTACCGGATCGTCCCGAAGAACTCGCCGCAGAAGCAGCTGCTCGACCTCCTCCGCACCGAGCACCAGGGCGACGCCGGGATCGTCTACTGCCTGTCGCGCGCATCGGTGGAGAAGACGGCGGATTTCCTGGTGCAGAACGGAATCCGGGCAGTGCCGTACCACGCCGGGCTCGACAAGTCGACTCGCGCGGCGAACCAGGCGAGGTTCCTGCGCGAGGACGGGCTCGTCGTGGTCGCCACGATCGCGTTCGGCATGGGCATCGACAAACCGGACGTCCGGTTCGTCGCCCACCTCGATCTGCCGAAGTCCGTGGAAGGCTATTACCAGGAAACCGGCCGCGCGGGCCGCGACGGGCAGCCGTCCACCGCCTGGCTCGCGTACGGGCTGCAAGACGTGATGCAGCTGCGCAAAATGATCGACAAGTCCGAGGGCGACGAGATGCATCGCCGCCTGCAAGCCCGGCACCTGAACGCGATGCTGGCGCTGTGCGAGACGGTCGAATGCCGGCGCACGCAGATCCTCGCGTACTTCGGGCAGTCCGGCCAGCCGTGCGGGAACTGCGACACCTGCCTGGCCCCGCCGGAACGCTGGGACGGCACCATTCCCGCGCAGAAACTACTGTCCACAGTGGTCCGTCTGCGCAACGAGCGGCGGCAGAGTTTCGGCGCCGGCCAGATCATCGACATCCTGCTGGGCAAGACGACGCCGAAGGTCACCCAGTTCCAGCACGACACGCTGAAGGTCTTCGGCATCGGCACCGAACTGCGCGAACCGGAATGGCGCGCGGTGGTGCGGCAGCTGCTGGCGCGCAACCTGCTCGCGGTCGAGGGCGATTACGGATCGCTGGTGCTGACCGAAGGTTCGACCGCGGTGCTGAACGGTTCCCAGGAAGTGCAACTGCGCCGCGAACCGGAACGCCCGGCGCGCGCCCCGCGCACGTCCCGCCGCACGCCAGCCGCTCCGATCGACATGCCCCCAGAGGCGGAACCGGTGTTCGAGCGCCTGCGTGCCTGGCGCGGGGCGACGGCGAAGGAACAGGGCGTCCCGGCGTACGTGATCTTCCACGATGCGACGCTGCGCCAGATCGCCGCGATGATGCCGACGACGCTCGACAAACTGGGCACGGTGAGCGGGGTCGGCGAGAGCAAGCTGGCCAAGTACGGGGAGGGTGTGCTGGCGGTGCTGGCCGAGGAGTGAGGCTGGCCGGAAGAACAGGCGGCGTCCCCTCGACAGTCGTCCCTGCTAAGCAGCTTCAGAACGTTCCGCCTGGCGATGCCGCTGCCCGGAAGGCTTGGTTCGTGCTCGTACCAAGCGTTCCGGGCAGTACATTGCGGGGATGGCGTGGGGTTTGAGCGAGCTGATCGCGAAGCACGACGTACCGGGCGCGCAGGTCGCGGTGCTGGCCGACGGCGAGATCCGGGACGAGGCCGCGGGCGTGCTGAGCCTCCGCACGCGAGTCGAGGCCACGACCGACTCGGTGTTCAAGATCGGTTCGATCACCAAGATCTGGACCGCCACCCTGGTCCAGCAGCTGGTGAACGACGATCTGCTCGACCTCGACCGCCCTCTTCACGCCTACCTGCCCGGGTTCCGGCTGAGCGACCCGGCGGCCACTGAAACCCTGACCGCCCGCCACCTGCTCACCCATACCGGCGGGGTCGACAGCAACCACCTCGTCGACACCGGACGCAACGACGACGCGATCGAGAAGTTCGTCGCTGCCCTCGCCGACGCGGCTCATCTCTTTCCCCCGGGCCGCGTTTTCTCCTACTCCAACAGCGGATACGCCGTGCTCGGCAGGCTGGTCGAAGTCTTGCGCGGCAGGACCTTCCACGACGTGCTCCGGGATCGATTAGCGACGCCGCTGGGACTTTCCACCCTCGCCTCCGACACTTACGAAGCGATCCTGCACCGCACCGCGGTCGGCCACGTCGAGACCGAAGGAAGACTCGCGCCGACGAAGAGCTGGGCAGTCCGCTATTTCTCCACGCCCAGCGGCTCGCACCTCGCGATCAGTGCCCGCGATCTGCTGGAGTTCGTTCGCCTGCACCTCGCCGACCACACGCTCGCGGGACTGCGCGA
Organism: Amycolatopsis sp. CFH S0740; assembly: GCF_004522315.1. NCBI lineage: Bacteria > Bacillati > Actinomycetota > Actinomycetes > Pseudonocardiales > Pseudonocardiaceae > Amycolatopsis > Amycolatopsis sp. CFH S0740. The sequence goes on from NZ_SDLS01000055.1 coordinate 8,966, forward strand.
ACCCCAGCTCGAATCCGTCCCCGACTTCGGCGGCGGCGTCCTCGGCTGGGGGCTCGGCTGGATGCTCTACCGCGACGGCGTCGTCGGCCACACCGGCGTCTCCAAAGGCCAGAAGGCTTTCCTGCGCGTCGTCCCCTCGGCCGGGGTGGCGATGGCCGTCCTGACCAACAGCGCGGGCGCCGAACCTCTGGCCCACGAACTCTTCAGCACGGTGCTCCGGGACCTCGCCGGCGTCGAGACGGCACCGCTTCCCGTACCGCCCGCGGAACCCGTTCCCCTCGACGCGGACCTGATGTGCGGCACCTACCGCACCACCTCGGACGACATCACTCTGACCGTCGACAACGATCGAGCGTTCCTCACTTACCGTCCCCGCAAGGAGACCGCCGAATCGCGGCACGGCAAGCCAGCGCGGCGCGTCGAGGTGGTCCGCCTCGACGACCACGCGGTCATCACCGCCGAACCGAAGTTCGACGGCCACCAGGTCTGGTCACTGATCGGCTCCGACGCGCGCGGCCGCGCGCGCTTCCTGCACAACGGAGCCGCCGCCTACCGAGTCGATTGATCTTCACGCGACCCGGCACGGCCCTGCGGAAGGTGCGCGAACCCGGGTCCCAGCCAGCAGCGTCACTCAGCCGTCCGAGGACGCGTGGTGTCCGAGACCTTCCGCACCGCCCCGGCGATCTGCGAGTGATACCGCCCATTGGTCTTCTCATCCACGAAGCGCGCCGCCTTGCCCACGGCCTCGTTGACCTTCTGCGGGTTGTTCCGCACATACGACACCGCGCCCGCGGCACCGGCCAGCATGGTGAGTTTCTTCATCAAAGCCATCGCGCACAGCCTTCCCCTGCGGAAACATCCGTCACCTTCTCAACGCCGCCACGCCACCGCGAGTTCCCCCGGGCAAACTTGAGTGACAGGAGGTGCCGAAGGCAGGCATCATCCGACGCGTGCGCGATCTTTCGGCCCTTCCCAAGGTGCATCTCCACGTCCACCTCGAGAGCACTGTCCGCCCGGGCACGCTCAAGGAGCTCGCGGCTGTCCACGGAGTCGAGGTGCCGGATAAACCGGCCTCGTTCAACGGGTTTCGGGCGTTTGCCGATCGCAACAGTCTCACTCGGTCGTGTTTGCGCGCGGCGGAAGACTTCGAGCGGATCGCGCGCGAGTTCTGCGCGGACGAAGCCGCGCAGGGGACTCGGTACGTCGAGGTTACGTTCACCGCCGCGTCGCACGGGGAACGGCTCGGGGATCTTGAAATGCCGCTCGACGCGGTCCGCAAAGGACTGACGGAGGGCGGAAAAGAGCATGGGCTGCAATGGCGGTTGATCCTTGATCACTCGCGGCGCAGGTCGGTCGAGCGGGCGATGAAGACCTTGGACCTCGCCAAGCAGTATGAAGAGGTCGTCGCGATCGGGATGGCGGGCGAGGAAAGGCATTCGCTCGCTCCGTTCCGGGAGGTGTTCGTCCGGGCGCGGGAGGCGGGAGTGCACCTCGTTCACCACGCGGGCGAGGACGCTGGGCCGGAGAGCATCCGCGAGGCGATTGAAATCGGTGGCGCGGAGCGTATCGGCCACGGGATCCGCATTGTCGAGGATCCGGAACTGACCGCCCAGGTAGCGGAAAGCGGGATCGCGCTCGAGGTGTGCCCGTCGTCGAACGTCACGCTCGGCTTGGTGCCGACGCTTCCGCGGCACCCGCTCCCCCGGTTGATCGAGGCGGGGCTGCGGGTCACGCTCAACACGGATGTCCCGGACGTCACGGGCACCACGATCACCGACGAATTCACTCGGGCGAGGGAAGTTTTCGGGTACGACGACGCGTCCTTGGCTCAGCTGGCCCGCAACGCGGTCGAGGCATCGTTCGCACCGGAGGAGACCAAAGCGTTGCTGCGCAAGGAGATTGACGGCTGGCTCAGGTCGGCAGAAGGCGCGTGACGAGCACGCCCAGCTGCTGCGCGTTCCGGCATTCGTGCATCTCCACCAGGTCCGCGTAGTCCGGCGCGGCCGAATCGCCGGTCCCCCACAGGGATCGGCGTTCGGGATTCAGCCAGTGGACGTGCCGGGCACGCGAGCGGATCGCGCGGACGGCCTCGAGATTCGGGTCGCCGCCGTTCGTCCGGGCGTCGCCCAGGATGAGGACCGACGTTCGCGGGCCGACGGCGTCGAGCCAGTGCGAAGTGAATTGTCCTAGTGCGCGGCCGTAATCGCTGTGGCCGTCCCAGCGGACGACTGCGGCTTCGCTGAGCATCCGCGCGCCCAGCTGTTCGGGATCGGCGGCGCCGGTGTCCACGAGATGTGTTACCTCGTCGGTGCTGTCGACGAAGCCGAAGACGCGGATCTTGCTGAACTGGTCCCGCAAAGCCTGCACCAGCAGCATCGTGAAGTTCGCGAAACCCGCCACCGAACCGGAAAGGTCGCACAGGAGGATGATTTCCGGGCGGCCGGGACGCCGGTGCCGGTAGGCTGGACGCAAGGGCACGCCGCCAGTGGAGAGTGAACGACGCAGCGTTCGGCGCAAGTCGATCTGGCCGCGTGTGGTGCGTTTGCGGCGTGCGGCAAGCCTGGTGGCGAGTTTCCGGGACAGCGGCTGGATCGTGCGCCGCAGTTCGGCCAATTGCGTGCGGCTGGCCAGAAGAAAGTCGACGCGGTCGGCGGCGGGCGCGATCGCGTGCTTGGCGATCCGTTCGCGGCCCCGGACCTCGGCGGCCCGGCGGCGGGCTTCGGTGCGCACCCGGCCGCGGAAACCCTCGACGCGGCGGCGGATTTCGTCGCGGGTGAGCCGGTCGGTGAACTCGTCCGGGGAGCCCGCGGCACGCATCGCGGCCAGCACCTGGGCGATGAGCGTCTGCGGTTGCAGGCGGTCCAGCGTCTGGTGCGCCGAATACCCGCCGCCGGGACCGGTTCCCACGCCGTACTGGCCCAGCAGGTCCACGGCGAGTCCGGCGAGCTGGTCCAGCGCCTGGTCGTCGCCTTCGGCCAGGGCGGCGGCGAGCGCTTCCCGCAGCTCTTCCCGGTCCCGCGGCGGGTTTTCGCGCGCAAGCTCCGGGGCGCCGACGCCGGCCGGGAAGTACAGGTCGAACGCGGCGTCGAACACCGTGCGCTGCCCGCCCCGGCGGACCAGCGCGGCGGCGAGCCCTTCGCGGACCAGTTCGCGGTCGTCCAGGCCGAGCACCTCCAGCGCGGCCGCCGCGTCGGCCGTCTCCCCCGGACCGGCCGGGATGCCTTGCGCCCGCAAGGCCCGCACGAACTCGGCGAGCCGTCCGGTCAGGCCCGGCGCGGCGGTCACGACGCGTCCAGCACCTGGTCGAGACGCAGCCCGGCCCCGGCCTTCGCGATGTCGTCCTGGTGCTTCAGCACGACGCCGAGGCTTTCGCGCACCACCCGTTCGTCGAGCGCGCCCGCGCCGAGCTCCAGCAGCGTGCGCGCCCAGTCGACGGTCTCCGCCACCGACGGCAGTTTCCGCAGGTCCATCGCCCGCAGCGCGGCGATCACCCGCACCACCGAATCCGCCAGCGCGGCCTCGATGCCGGGCACCTTGAGCCGGACGATCTCGCGTTCCAGGTCCTCGTCCGGGAAATCGATGTGGAGGAACAGGCACCGCCGCCGCAGCGCCTCGGACAGCTCGCGCGTCGCGTTCGACGTCAGCACCACGAACGGCTGCTGCGTCGCGGTGATCGTGCCGAGTTCGGGCACGGTCACCTGGAAATCGCCGAGCACCTCCAGGAGCAGGCCCTCGATCTCGACGTCGGCCTTGTCCGTTTCGTCGATCAGCAGCACGGTTGGCTCGGTGCCGGAGATCGCGGTGAGCAGCGGGCGGCGCAGCAGGAATTCCTCGCCGAAGATGTCGGTGCGCGCCTCGTCCCACGTCTCGTCGCGGCCCGCGGTGATCCGCAGCAGCTGCTTCGCGTGGTTCCACTCGTACAGCGCGCGGGCCTCGTCGATGCCCTCGTAGCACTGCAACCGCACCAGCCGCGAGCCGGTGACCTCGGCCACCGCCGTCGCCAGCGCGGTCTTGCCGACCCCGGCCGGGCCCTCGACCAGCAGCGGCTTCCCCAGCCGGTCGGCGAGGAACACCGTGGTCGCGACCGCGGTCGACGCGAGGTACCCGGCCTCGGCCAGCTGCGCCGACACGTCGTCGACGGACGAGAAAAACCCGGTGCCCACGTGGCCTCCTAAGCGATCGCTCACCCGCACTGTACTGGGCGGGCGTCGCCAACGGCGTCCCGGCGACCAGACATCGGATCTAAGCCCGCTCACCGCCTAGAAGAGACACGGAAAGCCCGAGATTCCTCCGACGTATGCCGGAGCCGGTTCACGGCAGGCTCGGAATGACCTGGTCCACTAACCGTTTCGCGACCGGGCAGGACCCTTCGTTGCTCACGGACCGGTCGAGGTACCAGATGCGCACCGCTGAGTCCGTGCCGGGGATCTGAACCTGATAACGGCAGCCGCCGCCGGCTTTCGTGGTGTCCTTCCGGACTTCGTGCCCGCTCTGGGTGCTCGATTCGCTGTGCCCGCTCCAGTCCTCCGCCTCGCCGAGCTCCAGCGTCGCGGCCAGGTCGCCGCCGGTCAGCTTGCCCGACGGCGGGTTCCACTCGGTGCGGCAGCCGCCGACGCCTCCCGACGCCCCGGAGTCCGCCAGCTTGTACTCGCTGTGCTGCGGATCGATCGGCGTGCCCCGCGCGGCCGTCGCCAGCAACTCGCAGGCGTTCGTTTTCGCGAACGTCTCCTCCGGGCCGGTGCCGCCGCATCCCGCCACCGAGACGGCGACCGCCAGCACGGGCACGAGCCGCTTAATCATTGCCATGGAACCCCTGCCACGCGTCCTCTTCGTCGTCGAACTCGCGGCCGGCCGACCGGTCCGGGCGGACACTGCCCGATTCCGAGACGGCGTGCGGCGATTTCAGTCCCGCGTTGCCGAACGCGGCTTCGATGTCCTCCTGGATGTTGGCCGTGCCGGCGTTGTCCAGCGCACTGACGTTCGGGGTCGCCGAGATCATCGCGCCGCCCTGGACGCGCAGGGTCAGGTAGCCGAAGCTCCCGCGCACCTCACGCGGCCCTTCCGGCTCCGCCGCCGAAGCGCGTTCTCGCTGCTGCTGGAGCCGTTCGTTCTCGTTGCGCTCCCGGCTGGCCCTGGCTGCCGCGACGACTTCGTCGAGCGTCGGGACCACCACGGGACCGTCCGAGTCGCCCGGGGCCGCGGCAGGCGGCGGTTCCGAAGCCAGGCGTTCGGATCTGTCCTGCACCGCCGCGTCCAGCGCGGACAGGTACGCCTCCGTCAGCGCTTCGCCGAGGAAAGCCGGCTCGACCCGGTCTTTCCAGTGGTCCAGGACGGTCGCCTCGACCAGCTTGAGGTCCTCGTCCAGCGTGATCGTGACGACGCCGGTCCGGTCGGACGCGCGGAAACCGCGGGCGTGCCCGGTGCCGACCAGCACGGGTTCGGCGACGGTCGGCAGTGCCTGCGGCTCCGGGGCCCGATCGAGCCGTGCGCTGATGTCCCGAAGTGCTTCCAGCCCCGCGTCGAGCGTGTTCGCCGAGGCGACCGGATCGGTCATTGTCGCTCCTCCGTGCGGCTAGCCGGCCAGGCTCGGCCATTTGTCGTGCGGGAATTCCGCGGCGTCGTACTGGATGCTGGTGGCGTCGCGCGTGCGCCCGACCGCCTCGCTGTACATCTCGACCACCTTGGTGAGCCGCTGCCCCGCGGTGGTGACGAGCTTCTCGACGAGTTTGCCCGCTTCCCCGATGGCTTCCAGCGCGCCGACGATCGTCCCGGCCTCGACCAGAACGGCGACGAACTCCCCCGCGATGGCGGCGAAGGCGTCGCCGAGTTCCTTCACGAACATGATGTTCGCCTTGGCGATGTCGAGCAGCCAGCTGCTGATGTTGTCCGCTTTGGTCTTGATCGCGCCCAGCGCGGCGTGCTGCAGGTCGACGGCGTCGTTGTACGCGTTCCGGGCCGCGCCTTCCCAGTACCCGAAGTTCGCGTCCGGGTGTTCCTTGACGACGCCCTGGAGCTGGGACGCGGGACGCTGGGCGTCCTCAAGCCAGGAGAACCCCTGGACGATGATCGAGACGATCGGGGTCGAATGCTCCAGGATCTTCTTGATGTCCTCGACGATCTTCGTCAGCTTCTCGCTGAGCGCCTTCATTCCCCGGTCGAAGGCGATGACCGCCGGGCCCAGGACGTACCGCCACGCGGAGTCCGCCCATTTGCCGACGAACTCCCGGAACCCGTTGACCATGTCGTTGACCCACTGGACCAGCTGGTCGATCAGTTTCTTGAACTCGGCGGTGGTGCTTTCCGCGTCCTCGCTCACGAGCCGCCCTCCGGGATCTTCTTCGACCAGTCCTTGAGGTCGAGTTCGACGATTTCTTCGTTCTGGTCGTAGGTGTTGGCCGCCTTGACCAGCACGTCGCCGATGTGGCCCATGTCCGCGCCCGCCGTGGAGAGTTTCTGCTCCATGAACTGCTGGAGCTTGTCGTAGGCGGATTTGTCGATCGCGGCGACCCCGGCGGTGAGGAGGAAGTTCACGCCGTCGCCGATCCAGAACGCCGAGATGTCGAGCGTCATGCCGGAAACCGCCGTGTGCACGCCGGCGATCTTCTCCGCGTGCGGATCCCACTTCTTCGCTTCGGTGCGCAAGGCGCCGGTGATGACCTTGTAACCGGCCATGCGTTCCTCCCTCGTTCGCCGTCGGGCTGCCCGGCCGTGACGGGCGCCACAGCCCGCATAGTACGGAGCCAAATGGGATGTCGCGCGCAAAACCGCCTTTTGCCACCGATCAGGAGGTCACCGGCAGCGTGCGGGCTCCGGCCGCGGGTCGCGGGCTAGCATCGCGGCGTGACTTACGCTGCCGCTGACGCCCGTTACGACTCGATGCCCTACCGCCGCTGCGGGCGCAGCGGCCTGAAGCTGCCCGCGATCTCGCTCGGGCTGTGGCACAACTTCGGGAACGACCGCCCGCTCACCGTCCAGCGCGACATCGTCCGGCGCGCCTTCGACCTCGGCATCACGCATTTCGACCTGGCCAACAACTACGGCCCGCCCTACGGCAGCGCCGAGGAGAACTTCGGCCGGCTGCTGGCCAGCGACCTGAAGCCGTACCGCGACGAGCTGGTCGTCTCCACCAAGGCCGGCTACGACATGTGGCCCGGCCCGTACGGCGAATGGGGTTCGCGGAAGTACCTGCTGGCCAGCCTCGACCAGTCGCTCGGACGGATGGGCCTGGACTACGTCGACATCTTCTACTCGCACCGCTTCGACCCGGAGACGCCGCTGGAGGAGACCGTCGGCGCGCTCGACCGGGCGGTCCGGTCCGGCAAGGCGCTGTACGTCGGGATCTCGTCCTACAACTCCGCGCGGACCGCGGAAGCCGCGCGGTTGCTGCGCGAACTGGGCACGCCGCTGCTGATCCACCAGCCGTCGTATTCGATGTTCAACCGCTGGACCGAGGCGGACGATCTGCTCGGGACGCTGGAACAGGCCGGGGCCGGGTGCATCGCGTTCTCGCCGCTGGCGCAGGGCTTGCTGACCGACAAGTACCTTTCCGGGGTGCCCTCGGATTCTCGTGCGGCGCAAGGGAAATCGCTGAACCCGAACACGATCACCGAGGAGAAGCTCGCCAAGATCCGGGCGCTGGGCGAGATCGCGGCGCGGCGCGGGCAGACGCTGGCGCAGCTCGCGCTGGCGTGGGCGCTGCGGGATCCGCGGATGACGTCGCTGGTGATCGGGGCCAGCAGTGTGAAGCAGCTGGAGGACAACGTCGCCGCGCTGGACAACCTGTCGTTCACCGCGGAGGAGCTGGCCGAGATCGACCAGCACGCCACCGAAGAAGGCATCAACATCTGGAAGCGGTCTTCGGACGGATGACCCGGCACGGCCGGAGGCGAGGGCTACCCGAGCCTCCGGCCGAACTCGCCGTAGACCGTCTCCCCGGCCAGAAACGCTTGGTGCGCCAGCGCGATCCGCCGTGCCTTCGAGGGCCGCAACTGCGCTTGCGCGGCCTCGAGGTCAAGGAAATCGAACCGGCTCACTTCGTCAGTTGCCAGGCGGATGGCGCCGATCTGCTCGCGGCTCAGCACGCCGCCGTCGAAGACGAATTGCAGGCTGTCCCGCCAGACTCCGTGCGCAGGCAGCCAATCGACCACGAGGAGACGCCCCACCGGCACTTCGATGCCGAGTTCCTCGCGGACCTCCCGACGGCACGCCGCCAACGGTGATTCGCCGTCTTCGACCAAGCCGCCCGGGATTTCCAGGAACGGCTTGTAGGTCGGGCAGACGAACAGGATCCGACCGCGTTCGTCGCGGACGAGCGCTCCCGCGGCCGCGTTCTTGCGCGGAAACCATTCGGCGATGCCCGGGTTGAACTCGGCCTCCGGTTCGCCCTCGTCCCGAAGATCGCGCGCGAAAACCGCGTCGTCGCCGCAATGGCGGGCCTCGCTGCCGGTCATGATCAGCCGCGGGCCGCGCGGATCGTCTCCGCCGCCCACTCCGCCCAATCGCGTTCCATCGCCGCGTAGCGCTTGCCCCACTCCAGCGCGAGGCGGCCGTACAGCGACGGATCGCTGTCGTCCCAGTCCACCGACGCGTCGATCGCCGCCAGTTCGTCGACCAGTCCCTCGGCGAAAGCCCCGTGCCTGCGCAGGAATCCGCGGGCCTCCTCCGGCGTGACCTCGCCCAGGAAGTACACCCGCAGCAGCATCTCGTTCCGCCGCGCCGCCGGCGGCCGCTCTTCCAGCAGCCACTTGCGCAGTTCCGACCGGCCGGCGTCGGTGATCGCGTACTCCTTGCGGCCGCGCGGGCCTTCTGCGGAGACCTCGATCAGGTCCGCGCTCTCGAGCTTGCCCAGTTCCCCGTACAGCTGGCTCTGCGTGGCCGTCCAGACGCTCGACATCGCCGTTTCGAAGCGTTTCAGCAGGTCGTAGCCGCTGCCGGGGGCAGTGGCGAGCAGCCCCAGCACCGCGTGTCGCAAGGTCATGCGCTCACCCTACCTTCCACTATTGACATGTGCACGCCGGACGTTCTAGCTTTGACATGTCACCACAGGAACGTGAGCGAGGGGCACCGATGAACTACCTGAAGAGTTTCCTTCCGTGGATCGCCTTCGCGGTCGTGTCGACGCAGGCCGACTGGCGCTGGTCCGGGCTGACCGGGCTGGTGCTCGCGGGCGGACTGCTCCTGCTCGAACGCCGGCGCGGCAAGGGCTGGGACACGCTGGTCATCGAGGTCTCCGCGGTCGTTTTCTTCGCGGCGCTGTCGATCTGGTCCTTCAGCGACCCGGCCTCGCCGCTCCGGGATTACGTCGGCGCGCTCACCGATCTGTGGCTCGCGGCGACCGCCTGGGGGTCGGTCGCCGCGAAACGGCCGTTCACCCTGGGAATCGCGAAAACGATGGTCCCGCCGGAAATCGCCGCGACCGCGGTGTTCCGCCGCGTCAACGTCGTCATCACCGCGGTATGGGCGGCCAGCTTCACGGTCGCCGGAATCGCCGAAGCCGTCCTGCTGCATTACGCGCCGCACGACACCGTCGGCTTGGTCGTCATCAAGGTGCTCGGCTTCGCGATTCCGATCTCGTTCACCATCCGCTATCCGCGCATCGTCCGGGCCCGTGCCCAGAAAGCCGCGTGAATCCATGACCACCACCGATTTCCACCTCAAGGGCCACTACGCCCCGGTCCACGATGAACTCACCGCCTACGACCTGCCGGTCACCGGTGCGCTGCCGCCGGAACTCACCGGCTGGTATCTGCGCAACGGGCCGAATCCGCGCCAGGACAGCGCGCATTGGTTCACCGGCGACGGAATGGTGCACGGCGTGCGGCTGGAAAACGGCCGCGCCGCTTGGTATCGCAATCGCTGGGTGCGCACCGAAAGCTTCGATCTTCCGGATCCGGCGCTCTACAACGCCGACGGAACCCGGAATCTCCGGTGGAGCGTCGCCAACACCCACGTCGTCAACCACGCGGGACGCACGCTCGCGCTCGTGGAATCCTCGCTGCCGTACGAAATCACCACGGATCTCGACACTGTCGGCGTCTACGATTTCGGCGGCAAGCTGGCCGATGCGATGACCGCGCATCCCAAGATCTGCCCGGAAACCGGCGAACTGCATTTCTTCGGCTACGGCAGCATCACCGCCCCGCACGTGAGCTACTACCGTGCCGACGCCGCCGGGGAACTCGTGGTGCAGCAGCCGATCGACGTTCCCGGGCTGACGATGATGCACGATTTCGCGCTCACCCGGCGGCACGTGGTGTTCTTCGACCTCCCGGTGGTGTTCGACCACGCGACCGACGGCGGGATCCCGTACCGCTGGAGCGACACGTACGGCGCGCGGCTCGGCCTGCTCAGCCGCGACCGGCCGGAGGACGGCGTGCGCTGGTTCGAAATCGACCCGTGCTACGTCTTCCACACCCTCAACGCGCACGACACCGCCGACGGCCGGATCGTGGTGCACGTCGTGCGGTACGGGCATCTGTCCAAGCCGGACGTCCCGAATCCGAAGGGCGTGCTGTGGCGGTGGACGATCGACCCGCGCGCGGGCACCGTCGCCGAGGATCTGCTCGACGACCGAGACGGCGAGTTCCCCCGCATCGACGACCGGCTCGCCGGGCTCGACGCTCGCTTCGGCCACGTCACCGGATGGCACAGCCCGGAAGGCCCGCTCGTGCTGCGCCGGTACGACCTGCACACGAACGCGTCGCGCGAGCACCTGTTCCCGGAAGGGCACATCCCGGGCGAAGCGGTTTTCGTACCGGCGGACGACCGTCCGGACGGCGCGGGCTGGCTGCTCGCCTACGTCTACGACGGCCCCAACGACCGCAGCGATCTGGTCGTGCTCGACGCACAGGACCTCGAAGCCGATCCGGTCGCGACGGTCCACCTGCCCGGCCGCGTGCCCGCCGGTTTCCACGGCAACTGGCTGCCCGACGCCTGATCCGCCTCGATCAGCGGACGGCACACTCCGCGTGCCGTCCCCGGGTCTTGCCCGCCGAGCCCGTATCGTCGGGCAAGACCTCCCGCCTGCCCTCCCGAGCCGGAAGAAAAGAAACTTTCCTGCCAAAGCGGGGCGAATCCGGTTACCGTGGCAGGACGGAAGTCCGAACGGGAAGGAAACTCAGCAGGTGGCAGGGTCGGGTACACCACCGGTCGGCACCCCGGCCGGGATGCGCATGATCAACCAGCGGGCGGTGCTCGACCTGCTGCGCCGCGGCGGGCCCGCGACGCGGCCGCAGGTGGCGAAGGACACCGGGCTGTCGAAGCCCACGGTGAGCCAGGCGCTGCTGGCGCTGGAGGCCGCCGGGCTCGCCCGCGCGACCGGGCACACGTCCACCGGCACCGGCCGTTCGGCGGTGCTCTACGAGGCGGACCCGACCGCGGGGTACGTGCTGGGACTGGACATCGGCCGCGAGCACATCCGGGTCGCGGTCGCCGACCTGGGCCGCACCACGGTCGCCCGACGCGACGTGCGCAACACGGCCCGCTCCGGCAGCGCGCTGATCTCCGCACTGGGCAAACTGGCCGCCGACATCGTGGCCGAGGCGGGCCTGACCAACGACGACATCGTGGTCCGCGTACTGGGCTCCCCCGGCGTCGCGGACCCGGTGAAACGCTGCTTCCGGCACGCCCCGAACCTGCCCGGCTGGGGCCGCCCCGGCTTGCTCGACGACCTGGAGCAGGTCCTGGGCCCGGAACTGGTGGTGGAGAACGACGCGAACCTCACCGCGGTCGGCGAATGGGAAAGCGGCGCCGCCCGCGGAGCATCGGTGGTCGGCTGCATCACCATCGGCACGGGCGTAGGCATGGGCCTGATGGTCGACGGCCGAGTCTTCCGGGGCGCCACCGGCGCCGCAGGCGAAATCGGCTACCTCCCCTACGGCCGCACCCGCGTCGCCGACGAACCGGCCGAACCACCCGCGCGCGGACACCTGGAAGAAGCCACCGCCGCACAGTCAGTAGTCCGCGGCGCACGCGAACTGGGCTTGGGCACAGCACGATCCGCCCGCGAAGTCTTCCGCCTGGCCCGCGAAGGCGACGAACTGGCCCAACGCGCAGTCTCCGCGGAAGCAGACCGCCTCGCCTACACAGTCGCTTCGGTAGCCGCAGTAATCGACCCAGAACTCATCGTCCTGGGCGGCGGCGTAGGAACGGCAGCAGACCTCCTGCTGGAACCCATCGACCGAGCACTCCGCGCCTTCACCCCCTTAACCACCACAGTGGTACAAGGCGAACTAGGCGACGACGGCGTACTAACCGGCGCAATCAGCGTCGGCTTACGCGCAGCGGAACGCCTGGTATTCGACCGCCGAGTAGGCGCCGCCTAGCATTCCGCCGCAGCACCGGGATGCCGCCCCCAATGTGGCATTGGGTGCGTCAGACGCACCGAACGCCACATTGGGTGCATCCCACGCACCCAATGCCACATTGGGGGTTTTTCATCCTGTTGGTGCTGGTCAGGCGGGGTTGACGGTGGCGGGAGTGGTTGTGCGGCAACGGGCCTGCCGGTTGCCTGCCCGTGGCCGGAACGTGGCGGAGCCCCCGGATGTTGATCAAGTCGTGACTCAAGAAAAAACGTCCGGGGGCTCCGGTCCCACTGTCTCACAGCAGGTTCTGGCCTCGTATCGCAGCGTGTTGCCGGTGTCGCCGCCCACGATCGCGATGCTGGCCGGGTTGATCGGCCGCCGCCGCCGGGCGATCGGGTCGCGGTGGCGCAAGGCGTCCCCGGCCGAGCAGGCGGTGCTGGTGCTGGCGATGCTGCGCCACGACCAGCGGCTGCTGGACCTGTCCCGCGCCAACGCGGTGTCGGCCGCCACGATCCGCCGCTGGCTGCTGGAAGCCATCGACCTGCTCGCGGCCCGGGCGCCGCGGCTGGACCGGGTGCTGCGGCGGCTGGCCGCCCGCGGCGCGGCGGTGGTGCTGGCCGACGGGACCCTGATCCGCACCCGCCGCCGCACCGGCACAGACAATCGCCGCAACTACAGCGGCAAGCACAAACACCACGGCCTCAACGTCCAAGGCCTCACCGACGAACACGGACGGCTGCTGTGGGTCTCGGCCGCGCTGCCGGGCAGGACCGCCGACATCACCGCCGCCCGCCGCCACCGGCTGCGCGACCGCATCCACGCCCGCGGCCTGACCCCCGCCGCGGACAAGGGCTACCAGGGCTGGCGCAAAGACGTCCGCGACACCCGCCGCTGCGACCAGTGCGACGGGCCGTGCGAACAGATCGTGCTCACCCCCTACAAAGCCGAAACGAACCGGCCGCTCACCCACGCCCAGAAAACCGCCAACTCCGCGTTCAACGCCATGCGCTGCGCGGTCGAGGGCGGCTTCGCCGCCCTCAAAACCTGGCGCATCCTCGACAAACTCCGCATCGCACCACGCCACGCCACCACCCTCGTCCGCGCCCTGCTCGTCCTCACCCAGCACGAACAACACACCCGCGACACCGCCCAGCCCACCCCGGCCTGACAACTACCACACCCCGCCAACCCGCCATGACCAGCACAAACCAGGATGAAAAATCCCCATTGGGGCGCTAGCCCCCACCCCCGCCCAACCGCAGCCGATGCACCCACCCATCGAGGCACCCAGCCCCTCCCCCGCACCCCGATACGAAGCTTCCCTGCGGTTCGGGGGTGCTTGTCAAGGCATCTTTCCCGCCTTGACAAGCACCCCCGAACCGTCAGCACAATCAAACTTCGGGGTGCCCCACGCAACCACCAAGNCACCCGCCGAACGCCCGGTACCTTGCAGGCATGATCGGACTGCCCGACACCATCACCGCCTGCCTCTTCGACCTGGACGGCGTACTGACCGGGACGGCCGTGCTCCACCGCGAGGCGTGGAAACGGACGTTCGACGAATACCTCCGCACCCGCGACACCGCGAACTTCCAGGAATTCACCGACACCGACTACGCCACCTACGTAGACGGCCGCCCGAGGGCCGACGGCGTCCGGGAATTCCTCCGCTCCCGCGGAATCGACCTCCCCGAAGGCACCCCGGACGACCCCGTCGACGCCCCGACCGTGAACGGCATCGGCAACCGCAAAAACGAGCTGGTCCTGAAAATCATCGACGAACGCGGCGTAAACCCCTACCCGGGTTCCGTCCGCTACCTCGAAGCCGCCAAGCAAGCCGGACTCAGGATCGCCGTAGTGACCTCCTCCGCGAACGGCGCGAAAGTCCTCGACGCGGCAGACCTGTCCCGCTTCGTGGAAGCTCGCGTAGACGGCCTGGTCATCCGCCGCGACCACCTCAAAGGCAAGCCCGCACCCGACTCGTTCCTGGCCGGTGCCAAGGAACTCGGCGTGGACCCGAAGCAGGCCGCGGTGTTCGAGGACGCACAATCCGGCGTCCAAGCAGGCAAAGCCGGCGGTTTCGGTTACGTCGTGGGCGTGAACCGGGAAAACCAGGCCGACGCCTTGCGCGCGCACGGCGCCGACGTCGTGGTGGACGACCTCGCCGACCTGCTGGAGGACAAGTGACGGAATCCGGTTACGAATGCGCGCCGTGGGAGCTGCGCTGGCGCGGGCTCGACGTGGATGCGTTGCAGCGCACCGAATCCGCCTTCGCGGTGTCGAACGGACACATCGGACTGCGCGGCACGCTTGAGGAAGGCGAACCGCGCGGGCTGCCCGGCACGTACCTCAACGGCTTCTACGAACAGCACGAACTCCCTTACGCCGAGGGCGGTTACGGCTATCCGGAGGAAGGCCAGACCGTCGTCAACGTGACCGACGGCAAGATCATCCGGCTGCTGGTCGAGGACGAGCCGCTGGACATGCGCTACGGCATCGCGACCGCGCACGACCGTGTGCTCGATTTCCGCCGCGGCACGCTGCGGCGGGTCACCGAATGGTCCTCGCCCACCGGCAGGCGGGTGCGGGTGACCACCGAACGGCTGGTTTCCTTCACCCAGCGCGCGGTCGCCGCGATCCGCTACGAGGTCGAACCGCTGGACGAGGATTTGCAGCTCGTCGTGCAGTCCGACCTGCTGGCCAACGAGCCGGTCGAGTCCGACACGCACGACCCGCGCGTCGCCGCCGCGCTCGACGCGCCGCTGGTCGGCGAGTTCAGCCACGCCGCGGGCTACCAGGCCGTGCTGGTGCACCAGACCCGGATGTCCGGGCTGCGGGTCGCCGCCGCGATGGACCACAAGATCGAGGTGGACGACGGCCTGCGCACCCGCATCCACGCCGAGGAGGACCTCGCCCGGCTCACCGCCGCGGTCGACGTGCCCAAGGGCGGACGGCTGCGGGTCACCAAATTCCTCGCCTACGGCTGGTCCGCGCAACGGTCCGCCCCGGCGCTGCGGGCGCAGGTCGAAGCCGCGCTCGCGGGCGCGAGGCAGACCGGCTGGAAGGGGCTCGCCGCCGAGCAACGCCAGTTCCTGGACGATTTCTGGGCCACTTCGGACATCGAAATCGACGGCGACCCGGAACTCCAGCAGGCCGTCCGGTTCGCGCTCTTCCACCTGCTGCAGGCCGGCGCCCGCGGCGAAACCCGCGCTATCGCCGGAAAAGGCCTCACCGGACCGGGATACGACGGGCACGCGTTCTGGGACAGCGAGACTTTTGTGCTGCCGGTGCTGACGTACACGATGCCGGACGCCGCCCGCGACGCCCTCGGCTGGCGACACTCCACAATAGACAAAGCCAAGGAACGCGCGACCCAGCTCGGGTTGCGCGGCGCGGCTTTCCCGTGGCGGTCCATCAACGGGGCCGAATGTTCCGCGTACTGGCCCGCCGGCACCGCCGCGTTCCACGTCAGCGCGGACATCGCCGACGCTGTCGTGCGCTATGTCAACGCCACCCAGGACGAGCATTTCGAGCGTACCTGCGGCGCGGAGCTGCTGCTGGAAACCGCGCGGCTGTGGGCGTCCCTCGGGCATTTCGACCACCACGGGCACTTCCGCATCGACGGCGTCACCGGGCCGGACGAGTACTCCGCGGTGGCGGACAACAACGTCTACACGAACCTGATGGCGCGCCGGAACCTGCTCGCCGCGGCCGAGGTGTGCCAGCGGCATCCGGACGTCGCCGAACAGTTCGAAGTGGACGCTCCGGAGATCGATTCCTGGCGCGCCGCGGCGGACGCGATGGCGCTGCCGTACGACCAGGAACTCGGCGTGCACCCGCAGTCGGAAGGCTTCCTGCAGCACGACGAGTGGGATTTCGCCGCCACCGACGAGGATTTCTACCCGCTGCTGCTGAACTACCCGTATTTTGACCTCTACCGCAAGCAGGTCGTCAAGCAGGCCGACCTCGTGCTCGCCCTGCACCTCTGCGGCGATTCGTTCAGCCCGGAGGAAAAAGCCCGCGACTTCGCCTACTACGAGGCACGGACGGTCCGCGATTCCTCGCTGTCCGCGGGCACGCAGGCCGTCATCGCCGCCGAGGTCGGGCACCTGCAGCTGGCGTACGACTACCTCGCCGAAGCCGCGCTGACCGACCTGCACGACGTGCACAACAACGTCCGCAACGGCCTGCACATGGCGTCGCTGGCCGGTGCCTGGCAAGCCGCCGTCGCCGGATTCGGAGGCTTCCGCGACTACGGCGGCCAGCTGTCGTTCGCGCCCCGGCTGCCGGACGAACTCGGCGGCCTCACCTTCCGCCTCGCGTTCCGGGAAACGCGGTTCCAGGTGTCGATCCGGCCCGGCGCGGCGACGTACCGGGTGCTCAACGGCCCGCCGCTCGACCTGCTCCACCACGGCGAGCGGTTCACCGTAACCGAGGAGCCGGTGGAACTGCCGATCCCGAAGCTCGACCCGGGCCCCGCGCCGGTCCAGCCGATCGGCCGGGCCCCGGCGCGCCGGGATCCGTCGAAGGTGCGGCAGTTCGACCGGAGCTGACTCGTCAGCGGCAATCGCGGCGAGAACCGCGATTGCCGCTCACGACGGCGTTTCGTCCGTGCCCGGCACCCGAGGCACCTCGTCGGTCCGGGAAGGGCTCAGATCCGGGCCCGGCGCGTTCGCCACCTCGCCGGGCAGCTCGTCCGGGTCCGGCAGCTCGCGTTTGCGGCGCGCGGGGAACGGCGTTTCCTCGTCGTCGTCCTCGGACCGGTCGCGGGGAAGGAATTCGCTGCGCGGGGTCATCTCTCCGGGATACCCGGTTTACCGCGCCCGCACCAGGGAGTTCACGCGGCCGGACGCGAGCGCTGCTTTCCGGTCGCGTCCGTGAGCTGGTCCAGCAGCGTCAGCAGGAGCCCGTCCCGGGTCGACCACGGGCAGATCGACAGGCTCCCGCCCGCGACCGTCAGCAGCGCTTCCGCGACGACCGCGCCGCCGAGCGCCTGCTGGGCCCGCTGCCGCGAAATCCCCGGCAGCTGCGCGCGCCGCGCGAACGGCATCGCCGACAGCCGCGGAATCCATGCGCGCACGTCGTCCAGGTGCAGTTCGCGGGCCTTGCCCGGACGGTCGCCCGCCAGCCGCGCCAGCTGCCGCAGCACCTTCGAACAGCCGACCACGCGGTGTTCGGCCAGCTCGTCCTTAACGTCGCCCAGTGCGGCGGAGACTTCCTCCAGCAGGTGGTCACGCAGCGCACGCACTTGCTTGCTGCGCACCGGCGGTTCGGCGGGCAGCCAGTCGCGCGTAACCGACCGGGCGCCCAGCGGCAGCGACCGCGCGAACGTGGCCTGCTCCCCCGCTCCGGCGGACAGCTCGACCGTGCCGCCGCCGATGTCGAGCGCCAGCAGCGGGCCGCCGGACGCGCCGTACCAGCGGCGCGCGCCGACGTAGGTCAGTTCCGCCTCGCGGCGGCCGGAGAGGAACCGCAGTTCGACCCCGGTTTCCTTGGCGACCGCGCGGACCGCGTCGCGGGAGTTGACCGCGTCCCGGATTGACGAGGTGGCCAGCGGAAACACGTCTTCGACGCCGTGCTCGCGGGCGAATTCCATTCCGTTCGAGACGGCCTTGGCGATGGCGGCGATGCCGCACTTGCTGAGCCGTCCGTCGTCGTCCAGTTCGCGGTCCAGCCGCAGCCGGGTCTGGTGCGTCAAGGCCGGGTCGATCGGGGATCCGCCGGGTTCGAGCACGACAAGCCGGGCGCTGAACGACCCGACGTCCAGCACCGCAGCAGCGGGTCCTTCGATTCTGCGCACAGCCCGGCCTACCTCGCTTTCGCCCCGCCCGGATTCCCCGTTGAACCCGTTCTTACTCCCGAATTCGCGTCCCGCGCGGGGAGTTGACGGCATTTCGACGGCGGCATCGACCTGAGGTGCGGTTTTTTCACACTCTCAGTAGCCCGCATCATAGCGGACCTACCCGAGCAGCTCCTTCAGCTTGGCGACGGCGGCCACTCGCGCCTCGCGTCCGGGCTGCAGCGGATTGACCGCCAGGGTCGTCGCGCCGGCCTCCTTGAACGCCGCCAGCCGCTCCTTCACGTACCCGGCCGGGCCGACCAGCGACGTGGCGCGCAGCAGCTCCGTCGGGACCGCCGCGGCGGCTTCTTCCTTCTTGCCGTCGAGGTAGAGGTCCTGGATCTGCTTGGCCTCGGCCTCGTAGCCGTAGTTGCAGGCCAGCGTGTTGTAGAAGTTCTTGCCGCGCGCGCCCAT
The DNA here is from genome assembly GCF_004522315.1 of Amycolatopsis sp. CFH S0740. Lineage (NCBI taxonomy): Bacteria > Bacillati > Actinomycetota > Actinomycetes > Pseudonocardiales > Pseudonocardiaceae > Amycolatopsis > Amycolatopsis sp. CFH S0740. Next base: position 27,521 of record NZ_SDLS01000055.1, read on the forward strand.
CCCGCCGATGTACAGCGCGAACACCGGGCGCACCCAGTCGAGCAGGTGGTCGACGTCGTCGCCGATGGCCAGCGGCGGAGCGGCGAACACGTCCAGCTCGCCCAGCTGCGGGTCGCGCTTGGCCTTGCCCTCGGCGAGCGAAGCGCCCCAGACGTCGGCGGCCTTCTCCGGGTGGAAGAAGATCGGCTGCCAGCCCTCGGCGACCTCGGCGGCGAGCGCGACGTTCTTCGGCCCGAGCGCGGCGAGCACGACCGGGATCCGCTCGCGCACCGGGTGGTTGATCAGCTTGAGCGGCTTGCCGAGCCCGGTGCCCTGGTCGGCGGGCAGCGGGATCGTGTAGTGCTTGCCGTCGTGCACGACGCGCTCGCGCTTCCACACCTGGCGGCAGATCTCGATGATCTCGCGGGTGCGGCCGATCGGCGCGTCGTACTTCACGCCGTGGAAACCCTCGATGACCTGCGGCCCGGACGCGCCGAGGCCGAGGGTGAAGCGGCCGTCGGACACGAAGTCCAGCCCGGCCGCGGTCATCGCGGTGAGACTCGGCGTGCGGGTGTAGATCTGGAAGATGCCCGACATCAGTCCGACGCGCTCGGTCTTCGCGGCGAGGAAGCCGAGCTGGCTCACCGCGTCGAAGCTGTAGGCCTCGGGGACGAACACGATGTCGAGCCCGACCCGTTCCAGCTCCACGATGTCCGCGACGCTTTCGGCGAACCCGCCCGAGTAGCTGACGCCGGTGCCGATCCTCATCGATCCCTCATTCCCGTGCCGGTCGACTGTGACTAAGCGTTTGCTCATTATGCGGCCGCCCGGGTGACGACGCTACGGCGTGGGTCACACCACAGCGGGCGCCACCGTCCCGCGCACCTCGCCGAACCCGATCCGCGCACCGTCTGGACCTGGGGCGGAGGCGGTGATGACGACCTCGTCGCCGTCCTCCAGGAACGTCCTGGTCTCCTCGCCGACCGCGAGCGGTTCGCGCCCGCCCCAGCTCAGCTCCAGCAGCGAGCCGCGCTGGTCCTTCGCCGGGCCGGTGACCGTGCCGGACGCGTACAGGTCGCCGGTGCGCAGGCTCGCGCCGTTCACGGTGAGGTGCGCGAGCTGCTGCGCGCCCGTCCAGTACTGCGTGGCGAACGGCGGACTGGACACGAGCCGTCCGTTGATCCGGATTTCCAGCGTCAGGTCCAGGCTCCACGGCTCGGCCGCGCGCAGGTAGTCGAACGGCTCCGGGTCCTGCGCGGGCTGCGGCACGCGGGCGTGCTCCAGCGCGGCCAGCGGAACCAGCCACGGCGATATCGACGTGGCGAACGATTTGCCGAGGAACGGCCCGAGCGGCTGCGATTCCCAGCCCTGCAGATCGCGCGCCGACCAGTCGTTGACCAGGCAGACGCCGAAGACGTGGCGGGGGAACTCGTCGATCGGCACCGGCGCGCCCAGCTCCGATCCCACGCCGACGACGAAGCCGACCTCCGCCTCGAAGTCGAGCCGCTTGGCCGCGCCGAACGACGGTTCCGCGGCCTTGCGCGGTTTCCGTTGCCCGGCCGGGCGGATCACCGGCGTGCCGGACGCGACGACGGTGCCCGCGCGGCCGTGGTAGCCGATCGGCAGGTGTTTCCAGTTCTCCGGCACCAGGTCGTCGCCACCGGTGAAGATCCGGCTGGCGTTGATCGCGTGCTGTTCGCTGGAGTAGAAGTCGACGTAATCCGCGACCTCCACCGGCAGATGGCTCGTGATGTCGTTGCGGGGCACCAGATGCGGCCGGATCCGGTCGGCGTGCCGCGGTTCGGAGAGCCATTCGCGGACCCGCGCCCGCACCTCGGCCCAAACGTCCGGGCCGGCGGCGAGCAGCGGGTTCAGCACGCCCGCGTCGAGCAGGCGGCCGAAGGACTCCCCCTCGGCCGCCGCGGTCAGGTCGAGCACCTGGTCGCCGACCGCGACGCCGGCCCGGCGGGTCCGCTCGCCGTGCGAGAAGACGCCGTAGGGCAGGTTGTCGAGGCCGAAGAGGGTGTCGGCCGGAAGGTCGAGCCAGGTCACGCGGACGCCTCCGCGATCCACGCGCCGACCACGGTGTCCAAAGCGGACAGCGGGAGAATCCCGTTGCCCAGGATCACGTCGTGGAACGCGCGGATGTCGAACCGGTCGCCCAGCGCCCGCTCGGCCTCGGCGCGGACGCGCTGGATTTCCAGCCGCCCCACCATGTAGCTCAGCGCCTGGCCCGGATTCGCGACATACCGGTCGATCTCCGCCTCGATCTCCATCTTCGCCATCGGCGTGTGCTCGACCAGGTAGTCGACCGCCTGCTGCCGGGTCCAGCCCAGCGCGTGCAGACCGGTGTCGACGACGAGCCGCCCGGCCCGCATCGAGTCCTGGGCGAGCATGCCGAAGCGGGCGACGTCGTCGGAGTACAGGCCCATCTCGTCGGCGAGGCGCTCCGCGTACAGGCCCCAGCCCTCGATGTAGGCGTTGAACGGCGCGATCCGGCGCAGCAGCGGCAGATCGGTGAGTTCCTGCGCGAACGTGAGCTGGAAGTGGTGCCCGGGAACGGCCTCGTGGAACGCGATCCCCTCGCTGGTGAACCGCGGCCGCGAACTCGCCTCGTAGGTGTTCGCGTAGTACGTGCCGGGCCGGGAACCGTCGAAGGCGGCCTGGAGGTAGTAGGCGATGGTGCCGCTCGCCGCGTCCGCCTCCGGGACCGGCTCGACCGCGCACTTCGCGTCCGGCACCCGGGAGAACCATTGCGGCGCAACGGTTTCCGCCCGGGCGATCGCGGTGCGAGCGCCTTCCAGCAGTTCCTCGCCGTCGCGCCAGCGCAGCTCCGGGTCGGTGCGGAGGCGGTCGAAGATCTCCCGCAGCTCTCCGGTGCCGAACACGCGGGAGCCCAGTTCGCGGTACTCCTCGGCCAGTTTCTCGCCCAGCCGCAGCCCGGTGTCGTGCAGTTCCTGCGCGGTGCGGTCCGTGGTGGTGTGCGCGCGGATCAGGCCCTGGTACTTCTCCAGCCCGCCCGGCAGGTGGCTGATGCCCGGCTGGCTGTCCGTCTTCGAAACCGGCAGCACGTCCTCGGCGAGGAAGTCGCGGTAGCGGCGGTACGCGGGCCGCACGACCTCGGCGAGCAGCCGGTCGCACTCCGCCGCGAAGCCCTCGACCTCGACCGACGGCGTGACGCGGAACGGGTCGCCGTCCTCGTTCGCGAGGTACCGCTCGACGTACTCGATCCCGATGCGCACCAGGAAGTCCGGCGGCGCGAACCCGTCCGCGACGGTCGCCCGCTGCGCCTCGATCACCGCGTCCAGATAGCCGCCGATCGCCGCCAGCCGGGTGAGGTAGTCGCGTGCCTTGTCCGCGTCGTCCGGGGCCAGCGCGGGAAGGATGGTCATGAGGTTCAGCGCGGGCGAGCTGAACCCGTCGCTCACCGCGAAGCCGGACAGCCGCGAGTCGATCGTGTCGATCGCGCCGCGGGCGTGCGTGCGCACCACCTCGCGGGTGATGACCTCGGACGGAGTCAGCCCGGCCGGGTCGATCGCGTCGGCGCGCTCGGCGATCGCGACGTACTTGGCCCGGTCGCGCTCGGCCGCGGCGAGGCTCGGGTCGGCGAGCTTCGTATGGTCGCCGGGGAGGCCGAGGACGGTGCGCTCCAGCGGTTCCCGCTCGAAGTCCAGCTCGACCAGCTCGTCCGCCAGGCCGACGACGGTATCGCCGTAGCCCGCGGCCCATTCGGTGACCACGGCGTCCAGCACCGACAGCGGCAGGGATCCGCCGGAGAGGACCGTGTCGTGGAAGGCCTTGACGTCGAAGCGGCTGCCGAGCCGCTGTTCGGCCTGCTTGCGCAACCGCTCGATCTCCAGCCGCCCCACCAGGTACGCGAGCGCCTGGCCCGGGTAGCCGAGGTACCGGTCGACCTCGGACTCGATCTCGACCTGCGCCATCGGCGTGTGCTCCAGCAGGTAGTCGACCGCCTGCTGCCGGCTCCAGCCCAGCGCGTGCAGGCCGGTGTCGACGACCAGCCGGCCGGCCCGCATGGACTCCATCGTCAGCATGCCGAGCAGCGACACGTCGTCGGAGTACAGGCCCATCTCGTCGGCGAGGCGCTCGGTGTAGAGGCCCCAGCCCTCGGCGTACGCGGTGAAGTTGCCGATGCGGCGCAGCAGCGGCAGGTCGGCGAGGTCGAGCGCGGTGCTGAGCTGGAAGTGGTGGCCCGGGATCGCCTCGTGGAACGCGATGACCTCGGCGGTGTGCCGGAACCGCTCGGTGGCCTGGTGGGTGTTCGCGAAGTAGACGCCCGGCCGGGACCCGTCCGCGGCGGGCGGCATGTAGTACGCCGGGGGCGCGCCGGGTGCGGAGTCCTCCGGCACCGCCTCGACGGTCCACGGGTGCTCCGGGATCTTGCCGAACCAGTTCGGCGCCTCCGCCGCGGCGCGGGAGATGGCCGTGCGGGCGGTTTCGAGGAGGTCCTCGGCGCTCGTCCAGCGGAGCTTCGGGTCGGTGCGCAGCCGCTCGAAGATCTCCGGCAGCTCGCGCGTGCCGAACACGCGCTCGCCGAGCGCCTGGTACTGCTCGACCTGGCCGGCGATCACCGCGAGACCGGTGTCGTGCAGCTCCTGCGGGGTGCGGTTGCTGGTGGTGTGGGTGCGGGCGAGACGGGCGTAGATCTCGTCGCCGCCGGGCAGCCAGGAGACGCCTGCCTTGTCGTCCGGGCGGCCGTGCGGGAGGACCTCGGCCTCGAGGAAGTCGCGGTACTCGCGGAAGCCGGGCCGGGCGACGTCTTCGAGGATCTGCCTGCGGCGCGCGGCGAACTCGTCGTCCGGGGCGGGCTGGCGCAGCAGCGGGTCGTTCTCGGGCTCGGCGAGGTAGCGGTCCAGGTGCGCGATCGCGGCCTTGACCAGGCGTTCGATCGGCAGCAGCCCGGCGGCGATGCCGTCGCGGTGCCGTTGCGCGACGGCGCGGAGGTACTCCGGGATCTCGCGGAGCCTGCCGAGATGCACCTCGGCGGTTTCCGCGGTGACGGTGACCATCGGCAGCGCGGACAGCAGCCCGGAAGCGGGCCCGACGAACAGGTCGGTGACGGTGAAGTCGACGACCCGGCTGTCCATCCGGTCGAGGGTGCCGTCGACGGAGCTGAGCAGGACGTCGCGGGTGACACGGTCGACGTCGTCGAGCCCGGCCGGGTCGACCGCCTCGGCCCGCTCCCGGATCCCGGCGAGCTTCCCGCGCAGCGCCGCCTCCGCCGCGGCCGACGGATCGCCGAGCCCCGGCGCGTCCGGCCGGATGCCGAGAATGGCGGCGTCGAGCGGCTCGTGGTCGAACGACACCTCGACGAGTTCGTCGGCGAGATCGGAAACGACGGTCATCGGCGTGGACCCCCAGGGTAGGCGGAGCGAGTGCTGCTCCCGACCCTAATCGAGACAGGGGCGCCGACGCCCGTGTCCTCGGCGGCCGGTCCCTCGGCAGGCCGTACCGGCGTGCCGGGGCGTGGAACTCGCGCGGTCCCGCCCGCCGCCGCGGGACGCGCCGATTCGCCGACGGCGCGGTGGCGCGGTGGCGCGGTG
>NZ_SDLS01000056.1:0-27002 GCF_004522315.1 Amycolatopsis sp. CFH S0740
CTGAGACACCAACTGTCGGCGATGTCCTGAGACTCAACATCCGGCAAGAACCGGCACCACCACTCACGAGCCGCCCCCGCTCACTTCACCGCTCGTCGCAATGCCCGGGCCAGGTCACCCCGCTCCCCCACCGTCACGCCGTCCAGTCCCTGCCATTCCGCCATCGTCCGCAGTTCTCCGGCCAGTTCCGCTGCCACTCGCGGCTGGTCGACACCGGGTTCGGCGAACGCGCCCTGCACGCGCAGCACCCCGGCCGCCCGGTCGGATTTCAGGTCCACTCGTGCGGACAGCGCGCCGTCCAGCAGGAACGGGAACACGTAATACCCGTACTCCCGCTTCGGTTCCGGCACGTAAATCTCGATGCGGTACCGGAATCCGAACAACCGCTCCGTCCGCGCGCGTTCCCAGATCAGCGGGTCGAACGGGCACAGCAAAGCCCGTCCGGACACTGCCCGCGGCGTCCGCGCGTCGGCGTGCCGGTACGCGACCGCGCGCCAATCGGCCACCTGGACCGGCTCCAGGACGCCTTCCTCGACCAGCTCCTGGACAGCTTGCCGAGAGACGTCCGGGCCAAGGCGGTAGTAGTCGCGCAGATCGGTTTCCGTCGCCACGCCCAGTGCCCGCGCCGAACGGTCGATCAGGCCGCGGGCACCCTCCTCCGCGGAAACCTTGCGGGACAGGATCTCCGGCGGCACGACTCGCTCCGTCAGGTCGTACAGCCGCTCGAAGGACCGCCGCGTTCCGGTGCTCAGCTGGCCGACGCCGAACAGGTACTCGCACGCCTTCTTCACCACCGAGCGTTCCCACCACGCCCCCGGCCCGCGCCGGACCGCCTCGGTCTCCAGTTCCTTCTCGATCGCTCCGGCGCCGATCGGGCCGTGTTCCTTGACGACCGCCAGCACGTCGTCGAGCAGGCCGGGCATCGTGTCGACCACCTTGGTGTAGTTCCGCCACCAGCCGTCCCGCTTCGCGCCGGACCGCAGCAGCGGCCAGTCTTCGATCGGCAGCAGGCTCGCCTCGTGCGCCCACGACTCGACCAGCAGCCGCGGCCGTCGGGCGCGGTGGCTCCACGCGGCGTCGTCGACCAGCGCGGGATCGTACGCGCCCAAGCGCGAGAACAGCGGCATGTAGTGCGCGCGCACGGCGACGTTGACCGAGTCCAGCTGCAGCAACTGGACCCGCGACAGCACCTTGGCGAGGTGCCGCCGGGTCGGGTCGGAGGCGGGCCGCGGGTCGGCGAACCCCTGCGCGGCCAGAGCGGTGCGGCGGGCGGCGGAAAGGCTGATCGTCTGCATGATTCCGCCATGGTGCCAGCCACCCCCGACAGTTTCGGTACATTGCCCGCGTGAGTGCCGCCGAAGTCCGCCCCGCGAACCCGTCCGACGCCGCGGAGATCGCCCGCATCCAGCGGCTGACCTGGCGGGCCGCCTACGCCGGCCTGCTGGGCGACGAAGCCATCGACGAACTCGACAAGGCCGACCTCGAAGGCACCTGGGCGGAGACGATCGAGTACCCCGGCTCCCGCGTCTACCTGGCCGCCGAGGGCTCGTTCACGGTCGGCTACTGCGTCGCGGGCCCGGCCCCGCAGGACGAAGCCGCCGCGGCCGACGGGTCAGCGCCCGAGGACGCGCCCGGCCTGATCGCGTCGCTGGTGGTCGAGCCGCGCTGGGGCCGTCGCGGGCACGCCGGGCGGCTGCTCGCGACCGCCGCCGCCGACCTGCGCGCGAACGGGCTCAGCCGCGGCATCACCTGGGTCGCGCAGTCCGACCACGCGACGCTCGGCTTCTACCGCCGCGCCGGCTGGTCTCCCGACGGCACCGTCCGCACCCTCGACACCGGCCGCGGCACGCTGCGCGAGGTCCGGCTCACCGGCACCCTGGAACTGGAACTCACACACTGACCGGCTCTTCGCGCTTCGCGAAGACGACCCAGCGCATCACCGAGTACATGAACACGCCCTCGCACGCCCCGGCGATCAGCCGCGACAGGTGGTACTCGACGCCCAGCGCGGCCAATCCAGCGCCCAGCCCGAGCAAAAACGCCAGGTAGTTCACCGCGATCGCCACCACGTACAGCACGGCCTGGCGGCCCATCGGCGCGTGCGAACGGAAGTTGAGCGCGCGGTTCAGCACGAAACTCAACCCGAACGCGACCACGTACGCGACGCTGATCGACAGCCACACCGGCCACTTCAACCCGCCGTGAAACAGCGTCAGCAGCAGAAGATCGACACCGAAGGTGAAGCCGTTGATCACCGCGAAACCGAGGAAACTCGGCGCGACGATCCGCGGCAACCCGAACGGCAGCACGCGCACGACGGCGGCGCACAACCCGGCGAAACGGTCGGCGATCGGCACCTCAGGCACGGGTTCGAGAGTGGCAGCAGAAGGTGTCCGAGACCGGTCGGCCAGGTGATCTTCTGGGGTTGGCTCCCGGGGAAAGAGTGGGGTTAACCCCCGTGATCTTTTCGTGATGGCTGATAGCTTGGAGTGAGCACGGACACGGAGGGGGTGGCGCGATGGGATGGGTGCTCATCACCCTCGGCGTCGCCTTCGGCTCGGCGATCGTGCCGCTGATCAACGCCGAACTCTTCGTCATCGGCCTCTGTGCGAGCCAGCCCGGCGTGCACTGGCTGTGGCTGGGCGGCGCGGTCGCGGTCGGGCAGATCGCCGGGAAACTGCTGTACTACCTGGCCGCACGCGGCTCGATCCGGCTCCCGAAATTCCTCCACGACCGGCTGCACCGCGAACGCCCGATGACGCCGCGCCGGGTCCGCTGGCAGCTGCGCACCAAGGTGATCCGCGGCAAGATCGAAGCGCTGCGCGAACGCTGCCAGCGCCATCCGCACTGGATGACCGGCACCTACGGGGTCAGCTCGCTCGTCGGGCTGCCCCCGTTCATGGCGACGAGCGTGCTCGCCGGGATGGTCCGGATGCGGCTGACGACGTTCCTCGCCGCGGGCCTCGCCGGGCGGTGGGTGCGGTTCAGCCTGCTGGCGGCTTCGCCCGCGATGTTCGCCGGCTGGCTGCAGTAAGCGACTAGACGTACGTGAGGGGCACCCTGCGGGAATCTGATTCCCTCAGGGTGCCCCTCACGAACATCAGCGGGAGCGCGGTACCAGCGCTACTTCCGTTCCGCCGCTTCCAGTTCGATCGCCTTGCGCATGGTCGCCCGCGCCCGCCGCCGGTCGCCCGCGATGTCGTACGCGTACGCCAGCCGGTACCAGGGCCGCCAGTTTTCCTGGTCCGCCTCGACTTCCGCGCGGCGTTCGTCGAACCACGCGTCCGCGGCGTCGCGGTCCACGCGGCCGGACGGGCGGCGCGGCAGGTCCGACACGTCCGGCAGGCCGCCCTCGGCGTCCAATCGCCGCGACAGCCGCTGGATCTGCATGCCGGAGCGCCACGTCACCACGACGATCCACACGCCCAGCAGCGGCAGCAGGAACACGCCGATGCCCAGCGCGATCCCGGCCGGCGTCCCGGTCTGCAGCAGCGCCACGGCCCGGTCCGCCAGCAGGACGAGGTACACCACGAGCGCCGCCGTCATCAGCAGCGCGAAATTGCGAGCTTTCACAGGTCGAGCACGTTCTCCAGGCCGACCGTCAGGCCGGGACGCGACACCACCGAGCGCACGCCGAGCAGGACGCCGGGCATGAACGACGTCCGGTCCAGCGAATCGTGCCGGATGGTCAGGGTTTCGCCCTCGCCGCCGAACAGGATCTCCTCGTGCGCCACCAGGCCCGGCAGCCGGACCGAGTGCACGTGGACGTCCTCGACGGAGGCGCCGCGGGCACCGTCCAATTCGGACGTGGTGGCGTCCGAGCCGGGAGTGACCCCGGCCTCGGCCCGCGCGGCGGCGATCATCCGCGCGGTGTGCGCGGCGGTGCCGGACGGGGCGTCGGCCTTGCGGTTGTGGTGCAGTTCGATGATCTCGGCCGAGGCGTAGAACTTCGCCGCCTGCGCCGCGAACCGCATCGCCAGCACCGCGCCCAGCGCGAAGTTCGGCGCGATCAGCACGCCCACCGACGGCTTGTCCGCCAGCAGCCCGCGCAGTTCGGCCAGCCGCTCCTCGCTGAAGCCGGTGGTGCCGACGACCGCGTGCAGGTCGTGCGCGATCAGCCAGCGCAGGTTGTCCATCACCGCGTCCGGATGCGTGAAGTCCACGACCACCTGGGCTTTTTCCAGCGCGGCGAAATCGTCGCCCGCGTCCAGCGCGGCCACCAGTTCCTGGTCCGCGGCGCCTTCCACGGCTTTCACCACGGTGGCGCCCATGCGGCCGCGTGCGCCCAGCACGCCGACGCGGATCGGGGACTCGGTCATGACGCGATCACCTCGTGCAGATCGTCCGGCAGGTCGTCGGCGTGAGCGTACGGCCCCACCACCGCCGCGGACGACACCCCGCCGGGGCGCCGCAGCAGAGTGCGAGCGAGCGCACACACGTCCTCGGTCGTGACCGCGTCGATCCGCGCGATCGTGTCGTCCACGCCCAGGTACCGGGCGTAGTTCAGCTCGTTCTTGCCGATCCGGGACATCCGCGACGACGTGTCCTCCAGGCCCAGCACGAGCCCGCCGCGCAGCTGCCCCTTGGCGCGCGCGACCTCGGCGTCGGACAGCCCGTCCGCGGCGACCGAATCGAGCACCTCGCGGATCACCCCGGCGACCTGGCCGAGACGCTCCGGCTGGCAGCCCGCGTACACCGACATGTGTCCGAGGTCGGCGTAGCTCGCCACCGACGAATACACCTGGTACGCCAGGCCTCGCCGCTCGCGGATTTCCTGGAACAGCCGCGAACTCATGCCGCCGCCGAGCGCCGCGTTGAGCACCGACAGGGTGAACCGGCGCTCGTCGTGCCGCGGCAGCGCGCGGAAGCCGAGCATCACGTGCGCCTGCTCGGTGTCGTCCGGGTGCAGCGCCAGCTTCGGCACCGTCTTCAGCCGCGCACGGCCGGACCGCGGCGCCACCGGCGTCGCCGTGCCGCCCAGACGGTCCTTCAGCGCGCGCTTGACCAGCCGCAAAACCTGGCCGTGTTCGACGTTCCCGGCGACCGCGAGCACCATCCGCGGCAGGGTGTAGCGACGGCGGTAGAAGCCGCGCAGCGCGACCGGCGACATCTCGGTGATGGACTTTTCCGTGCCCAGCACCGGACGGCCCAGCGGGTGGTCGCCGAGGATCGCGCTGACGAACTCCTCGTGCAGCAGGTCTTCCGGGTCGTCGTCGCGCATCGCGATCTCTTCGAGGACGACGCTGCGCTCCATGTCCATGTCGCGATCGGTGCACTGCGCTTCGAAGACCACGTCGGTGACGAGGTCGAGCGCCAGCGGCAGATCCGCGTCCAGGACCTGGGCGTAGTAGCAGGTGTGCTCTTTCGCGGTGAAGGCGTTGAATTCGCCGCCGACCGCGTCGATCTCCTCCGCGATCTGGGTGGCGTCGCGGTGGGCGGTTCCCTTGAACAGCAAGTGTTCCAGGTAATGCGCCGCGCCCGCGACCGGCGACGGCTCGTCCCGCGAACCGACCCCGACCCACAGCCCGACCGTCGCCGACCGGGAGGCGGGGACGTGCTCGGTGATCACCCGCAGACCGCCGGGAAGGACGCTCCGCTTGACGACCGCACCGTCCGAAGTGGACTCGAGCGTACGGGTGGTGCCGACGGGCTGCTCGTGCCCGGAAACCTGCCGTGCCAATGGATTCCTTTGCTCACGTGCATCGAGGGCCTCCCACCCGGGCTCGTGAGTGGCTATGCCGGTTAGAACCGGCATAGCCACTCACGAGCCACCTCGGGTCAGGAGGCCCTCATGGAACTGCGGGTGNACCTCGGGTCAGGAGGCCCTCATGGAACTGCGGGTGCCTTACTTGGCTTCGGCCTTCTCCGCCTCCGCGTCGCCCTCAGCGGGCTTCGCCGCCTCTTCTTCCTTGACGACGATCAGGCTGATCTTGCCGCGGTTGTCGATGTCGGCGATCTCGACGCGGATCTTGTCGCCGACGTTCACCACGTCTTCGACCTTCGCGATCCGCTTGCCGTTGCCCAGCTTCGAGATGTGCACGAGGCCGTCCTTGCCCGGCAGCAGCGAGACGAACGCGCCGAACGCGGCAGTCTTCACCACGGTGCCCAGGAAGCGCTCGCCGACCTTCGGCAGCTGCGGGTTGGCGATGGCGTTGATCTTGCCGATCGCCGCCTCCGCCGACGGGCCGTCGGCCGCGCCCACGTAGATCGTGCCGTCGTCCTCGATCGAGATGTCGGCGCCGGTCTCCTCGGTGATCGAGTTGATCATCTTGCCCTTCGGCCCGATGACCTCGCCGATCTTGTCGACCGGGATCTTCACCGACGTGACGCGCGGGGCGTACGGGCTCATCTCGTCCGGGCCGTCGATCGCCTCGGCGATGACTTCCAGGATGGTGAGGCGAGCGTCCTTCGCCTGCTTCAGCGCGGCCGCGAGCACCTCGGACGGGATCCCGTCCAGCTTGGTGTCCAGCTGCAGCGCGGTGATGATGTCCTTCGTGCCGGCGACCTTGAAGTCCATGTCGCCCAGCGCGTCCTCGGCGCCGAGGATGTCGGTGAGCGCGACGTAACGCGTCTCGCCGTCGACCTCGTCGGACACCAGGCCCATGGCGATGCCCGCGACCGGAGCCTTCAGCGGCACGCCGGCGTTGAACAGGCCCATGGTGGACGCGCAGACCGAGCCCATCGAGGTGGAGCCGTTGGAGCCCAGCGCCTCGGAGACCTGGCGGATCGCGTACGGGAACTCGTCCCGCTTCGGCAGCACCGGGACCAGGGCGCGCTCGGCGAGCATGCCGTGGCCGATCTCGCGCCGCTTCGGCGAACCGACGCGGCCGGTCTCGCCGGTGGAGAACGGCGGGAAGTTGTAGTGGTGCAGGTAGCGCTTCGTCGTCTCCGGGGACAGCGAGTCGATCTGCTGCTCCATGCGGAGCATGTTCAGCGTGGTGATGCCCAGGATCTGGGTCTCGCCGCGCTCGAACAGCGCCGAACCATGCGCCCGCGGGACCACGGCGACCTCGGCCGAGAGCTGGCGGATGTCGGTCAGGCCGCGGCCGTCCATCCGGATCTTCTCGGTGAGGACGCGGGTGCGCATGATCTTCTTGGTCAGCGCCTTGAACGCACCGCCGACCTCCTTGTCGCGGCCCTCGAAGGCCTCGCCCTCGCCGAGGCCGAGCTTCTCCAGGACGGCGGCCTTGACCTCGTCGGTCGCGGCGTCGCGCTCCTGCTTGCCGGCGATCTGCAGCGCCTTGGCGAGCTCGTCGGACGCGATCGCGGCGACGGCCTCGTAGATGTCCGGCTGGTAGGCCGGGTACAGCGGGAACTCGCCGGTCGGCTTCGCGGCGTCGGCGGCCAGGCGCTGCTGCGCCTCGCACAGCACGCGGATGAACGGCTTCGCGGCCTCGAGGCCCTGCGCGACGGTGGTCTCGTCGGGCGCGGTGCCGCCGTCGGCGATCAGGTCGAGCGTGTGCTCGGTGCCCTCGGCCTCGACCATCATGATCGCGACGTCGTCGCCCACGATGCGGCCGGCGACCACCATGTTGAAGGTGGCCTTCTCGAGCTGCGGCCAGGTCGGGAAGGCGACCCACTGGCCCTCGATCAGCGCGACGCGCACGCCGCCGACCGGGCCGGAGAACGGCAGGCCGGCGATCTGGGTGGAGGCCGACGCGGCGTTGATCGCCAGCACGTCGTACGGGTCGTCCGGGTTGAGGCTCTGGACGGTGATGACGACCTGGATCTCGTTGCGGAGGCCGTCGGCGAAGGACGGGCGCAGCGGGCGGTCGATCAGGCGGGCGGTGAGGATCGCGTCGGTCGACGGGCGGCCCTCGCGGCGGAAGAACGCGCCCGGGATGCGGCCGGCGGCGTACATCCGCTCCTCGACGTCCACGGTCAGCGGGAAGAAGTCGAAGTGCTCCTTCGGGTGCTTCGACGCCGTGGTCGCCGACAGCAGCATGGTCTCTTCGTCCAGGTACGCGACGACGGCGCCGGCGGCCTGCTTGGCGAGCCGGCCGGTCTCGAACCGGACGGTGCGGGTGCCGAACCGGCCGTTGTCCAGAACGGCTTCGGTCTCGAACACGGTGACTCCGGTGGAGTCGGTCATATGGTCAATCTCCTCTTTGGTTCCTTCGTACGGCGAGAGTCTCCCACTGTGGGACCCGGTTCGCCCGAGGACGCTCGAGGAGGTGTGAGGCCGGTCTTCGATCGAAGCCCCCGGGTCCGTTGCCCGGGAACCACTACCGAGGACCGGCGAGATCGTTCCTCCAGCGCGCTCGCGCCGTGTGGGGGGGTGTGCTTGCGGCGAGGGGGAGCGGCCGAAGCCGCTCCCCCTCGTCAGCACGCTATCGGCGCAGGCCGAGACGCTTGATCAGGTCCCGGTACCGCGCCACGTCCACCTTTTCCGTGTAGTTCAGCAGCCGGCGGCGACGGCCGACCAGCAGCAGGAGACCGCGACGGGAGTGGTGGTCGTGCTTGTGGGTCTTCAGGTGTTCGGTGAGGCCGATGATCCGCTTGGTGAGCAGCGCGACCTGGGCCTCGGGGGATCCGGTGTCCGAGTCGTGCAGCCCGTACTCGGCGAGGATCGTCTTCTTCTCATCGGTGGACAGCGCCACTGGTGGTGCTCCTTGTGCATCTAGTGCCGTGAGGCCCGCACCGCGCCACGCGGCCGGGTGAGACGGTCACGGCCGCCACGGACTGCAGCCGGACCCGATTGCGAGGTTACCAGCCGGTTGAACTGCGGCTTCAGCCGCGTGCGGCTAGCTGGGCAGCGTCGGCTCGCGGCCGGCTCCCGCGCGGCGCAGCGGCCAGGACCGCAGCGTGCGGTACGGGCTGCCGCCGCCCATCAGCTCGACCCGGTCCGCGGTCCAGGCCCGGCCGCGGAAGCCGGCGAGGTGTTCCGTCCACGCCGTCGGCGGCCGCGTGCGGGAGCATCGCGCCAGCGTCAGGTGCGGCCGGTACGGGCGTTGTTCGCCGGAGCCCATGGTCGCGGCCGCGGCGAGATCGGCGAGGTCCTCCCCCGCCGCTCCCAACCACAGCACTCCCGGGAATGTTCCCGAACCGGCGAGCCGGACGTCAACGGATTTTCGGCCGTCCAGTGCCCGGTCGAGGAAGGCGGCGCATCCGGCGGGGTCCGCCTCGCCGTAAAAGGCCAGCGTGATGTGCCAGCCGGCCGGATCGGACCAGCGCAGCAGCCGGTCCCGTCCGCCGAGCGCGTCGGCGATTTCCGCCGCGACGTCGGCGGGCGGGCGCAGCGCGGCGAACAGCTGCATCGGCTACTGGCCCGAGGCTCCCGCGCGGCGGAGCAGGTCGGCGATCGCCGGGAAGTCCTCGTCGAGCAGCTTCGCCGCCTCGGCCAGGTTCTCGTCCTCGGCGACGTCCCGGATGCCCGCGAGCACGATCTTCTCGTCCGAGTTGACCGGGATGTTGTCGCGGCCGACGGTGGGCCGCGAATCGCGCACGTCCTCGAGCGCGGCCTGCATCGCGTCGCGGTCGCCCGCGGCGACCTCGGGCACCAGGATCTTGCGCTCGAGCATGATCATCCTGGCCAGCACGACCGGATTGCCGATCTTCGCCCGCCGCCCGCTCATCACCTGGCTCAGCATCGGCGCGCTGATCCCCAGCACCTCGGCCAGGAACGCCTGCGACACGTCGAAGGCCACGACCAGCCTGCGCACCCGATCGCCCAGCGGCTCCCCGTACCACTCCCGCTGCAGCGCGATGTTCCGCTGGACGATCTTGTGGTCCTCCACCTAGCTCCGCTCCCCTAGCGCTGTCGTCCCCGCGGCCCGGTGCTGCCGGCCCACTTCGCTTCCCCGGCCCGGCGCCGCCGGCCCATCTTGCCACTCCGGGCGTCCCCCGCGGGCCGGAACGCCCGATTCGCCCCGCAACCGGCCTGTCCCGGGACCGGGTCCGCTCAGCTGTCCGAGCCGAGCGCTTCCCTGGTCCGGGCCACGTCCTCGTCGATCTTCCGCACGAGATCGGCCGGCGCGCCGAACCGCGCCTGATCCCGCAACCGGGTGACGAAGTCCAGCGCGACGTGCTGGCCGTAGAAGTCCTCGTCGACGTCCAGCACGAACGCCTCGACGGTGCGCTCGCGCCCGGAGAACGTCGGGTTCGTGCCGACCGACACCGCCGCGCGCAGCCGCCGGTCCGGATCGGACAGCCGGGTGAACCAGGCCGTGTAGACGCCGTCCGCGGGCACGGCGGCGAAGCGCGCGGTGGACAGGTTGGCCGTCGGGTAGCCGAGGTCGTGGCCCCGTCCGTCGCCGCGCACGACGATGCCTTCCAGCCGGTGCGGGCGGCCGAGCGCGTCGGCCGCGGCCACCACGTCGCCCGCGTCGATGCACGAGCGCACGTACGTCGAGGAGAAGGTGATGTCGTTGGCGCCGCGGTCGTCGTCGAGCGAACGGCCCTGCAGCTCCGCGCCGTAGGCGACGAACCCGAAGCGGCGGCCGAGTTCGCGCAGCAGCGCGACGTTGCCCGCGGCCTTGGCCCCGAAGGTGAAGTTGTCGCCGACCAGCACCGCGGCCGCGTGCAGCCGGTCGACCAGCACCTCGTGCACGAACTCGTGCGGGCTGAGCCGGGACAGCTCGAGGGTGAAGGGCAGCACGCAGAACACGTCCACGCCGAGCCCCTCGACCAGCTGGGCCTTGCGCCGCAGGGTCGTCAGCTGCGCGGGATGGCTGCCCGGCCGCAGCACCTCGGACGGATGCGGGTCGAAGGTGAGCACCACGCTGGGCACGCCGCGTTCGGCGGCCGTCGCGACGGTGCGCTTGATCAGTTCCTGGTGCCCGCGGTGCACGCCGTCGAACACGCCGATGGTGACCACGCACCGTCCCCAGCCGCCCGGGAGGTCCCCGAGCCCACGCCACCGCTGCACTGTTGTCAACTCTCCCCGAGCGAGGTGCCTTTGCCTCCCACCCTATGCGGGCAGGAGGACCACCACCGAACGGGTCACTCCCTCGGTGTCGGAGGCCAGCGCGAGCACGTGGCCGTCCGGCGCGAAAAGGCCGTACGTGCCGGTGATCCCGGCGGCCGGGATGCGCCTGCCGTACTGGACTGCCTTGGCGGTGGCGGCGTCGAGATCGCGGCGCGGGAACGCGGCGGCGACGGCGGCGTCGAGGTCCAGCGACAGTTCCGGTTTCTCTTCGAGCTGGTCGAGCGTGCGCGCGCGGGCGAGCGTGAACGGCCCGACTGTGGTGCGGCGCAAGGCTTTCAGGTGCCCGCCAACGCCGAGCCCGGCGCCGAGATCGCGAGCGAGCGCGCGGACGTAGGTGCCGGACGAGCATTCGACGATCGCGTCGAGCTCGATCCGGTCGTCCTCGCGGCGGAGACCGAGAACGTCGAACCGGTGCACGGTTACCGGCCGCGGCGGGAGGACGACGTCCTCGCCCGCGCGCACCCGGGCGTAGGCGCGCTTGCCGTCGATCTTGACCGCGGAGACGGCGCTGGGCACCTGCTGGATGTCCCCGGTCAGCGCGGCGATCCCGTCGCCGATCTGCTCGTCGGTGACAGCGGCCAGGGTTTCCGGCGCGGCCTCGGCGCCGAGCGGTTCGCCTTCGGCGTCGTCGGTGGTGGTGGACCGGCCGAGCGACAGGGTGGCGAGATAGGTCTTGCGGTCGAGCGCGAGGTGGCCGAGCAGTTTGGTGGCACGCTCGATGCCGAGCACCAGCACCCCGGTCGCCATCGGGTCGAGCGTGCCGGCGTGGCCGACCTTGCGGGTGCCCATGATCCGCCGCGCCCGCGCGACCACGTCGTGCGACGTCATGCCCGCCGGTTTGTCGACGATGAGCAGTCCGGGAGGAGGGGCGGGACGACGCGGTTCTTTCGGGCGAGACACGGCGGAAACCCTACCTAGACCGGATTCCGCGGCTGGCGCCCGGTTCTGGGCGGGGGTGCGGGGTGGTGGGGGGCTGGAGAGGGGTTGGGTTCGGGGCTGGTCCGGGCGGTTGGTCGGCTGGGCGGGCGGTTCGGGCGGATGGTCCGGGCAAGTGCACTGGGCGGGCGACCGGCTCGGGCGGACGGTCCGGGCGAGCGCCCTGAGCGGTCGACCAGCCCCAGCGAATGGGCCCGGCAAGTGCACTGGGCGGGCGACCAGCTTGGGCGGGGATCCGGGCAAGTGTCCTGGGCAATCGACCTGGTCTGGGGAACCGACCGGGCGAGCGCTCCAGGCTGCCGATCTGCGCAACCGGTCAGGCGAGCGTCCCGGCCGACCGCCCTGGACGAGCGGCTGCCTGGGGCGGGCACCTCCAGCGAGTTACCTGGGCACCTGAGCAGGGCGACTGGCTCGGGCGGCCGCCCCGGACGACATGCCCAGGGCAGTCGAACCGGGTCGGCGCGGGTGGCTCAGGCGGCGGCCACGGCCTCTTCCGGGGCGCGGTCCCAGCGGTGCCGCCGGATGCGGACCGGGACCTCTTCGCCTCGGGCTTCCGCGGCGAATACGTGGGCGCGGGCCCGGCGCCACCACACGAGCATTCGCGAAGCGCCCAGAGCCAGCATGGCCACGACGACCAGCAGCGCGATCCGGAAGTTGCCGCCGGTTGCCTGGAGGAGGATGCCGATCAGCAGGGCGGTCACCGTGGTCGCCAGGAAGCCGCCGACGTTCACCACTCCGGTCGCGGTTCCGACGCGGGACAGCGGGTTGTAGTCGCGGGCGATGGCGAAGCCGATCATCGACGCCGGGCCGCCCAGGGTGAGGAAGGCGAATGCGGGGACGAGGACGCCTACCGGGATGTGGCCGTTCCAGCCGAGCAGCACCGCCCACACGATCGCCGCTCCGGCGAGGTAGCCGATGACCAGCGGCACTCGCAGCACTGGGGCGCGGCCGATCACCGCGCCCAGGAGCGGGCCGCCTGCCATGGAGCCGAATACGAAGACGGTGAGCAGCGCGCTGGCGGTCGCCGCAGGCAAACCTTCGCCCTGCACCAGGAAAGGCACGCCCCACAACAGGGTCAGCACGTTCGGCGCGAACATCGTCGAGAAGTGCACCCAGAAACCCAGCCGGGTGCCGGGAGTCCGCCAGGCCAGTTTGACCTGCCTGCCGAGTTCCGCCGGGCGCACGGGTTCGCGCTTGCGTTCCGGTACGCCTTCGGGGGTGTCGCGGACGCGCAGCGCGACCGGCACCGCATAGAGCACCGTCACCGCGCCGACGGCGAGGAAGGTGACTGTCCATCCTGGACCGTCGAGGAGCAGGGTGAGCGGGACGGTCGCGGCGAGGTTTCCGATGTAGCCGACGCAGGAGGTGAAGGACGCGAGCAGTGCGTACCGGTGCGCCGGGAAGTGCGCCGCGACGAGGCGCAGGACGCTGACGAAGGTGAGCGCGTCGCCGAGGCCGAGGACGCCGCGGGCCACCAGGCCGAGTGCGTAGGTGTCGGCGACGCCGAGCAGCAGCTGCCCGGAGCCGAGGATCAGGACGGCGGCGGTGAGCACGCGGCGCGGGCCGTAGCGGTCGACCAGCACGCCGGTCGGGATCTGCATGGCCGCGTACACGCCGACCTGCAGGACGGTGAAGATGCCGAGCGCGGCGGACCCGACGCCGAAGCGTTCGGCCGCCTTCAGCCCGGCGACGCCGAACGAAGTGCGGTGGAAAACGGCGAGCAGGTACACCGTGACCGCGGTGAGCCAGATGAGCCAGGACCGGACAGGGGCGCGGCCGGCGGGCGTCAAGAGTTCCTCCAGTAAGCAGGCGAGCGTCGGACTAGGAGGACGACGACGCTGCCGCCTCGATAGTTGTATCGCCTCAGCAACCTCGAGACATAGCCGTGACCGGGGTGTGCTTCACCACAGATCCGCTTCGCCCCGGATGCCGACGACTGTTTCGCCGCCGACCCACACGTCGTCGCCGTCCCGTTCGACGTGCACCCGCCCGCGCCTGCCGAGCCGCGTTCCCTGCGCCGCGACGTACGACTCGGGCGCGATGCCGTCGCCGATCAGCCACTGGCCGAGCGCCGCGTTGAGGCTGCCGGTGACCGGGTCCTCGACGGTGTCGCTGAACGCGCGGACCTCGAAGGCCGTGTCGGATCCGGCCGGCTGCGCACCGGCGACGCCCACCTTGAACTCGCCGAGCGCGGCGAAGTCCGGCTCGATGGCGAGGACGGTCGCCGCGTCGCGCAGCAGCAGCGCGACCCAGCCGGGGCCGTTGTCCGCCCAGCGCCCGTCGAGGACGTCGGCGTCGCCGAGGTGCAGACCGCGCTTCACCGCGACGAGGTCAGCCTCGTCCACCGGACCGCCGCGGCGCAGCGGAGGCGCGGCGAACGCCAGCCGGTCGCCGTCGCGGCGCACCCGGACCAGCCCGGCCCCGCATTCCTGCACGAGGTGCCCGGCTTTCGGCTCTCCCCCGGCGGCCAGCCACGCCCGCGCCGACCCGAGCGTCGGATGCCCGGCGAAGGGCAGCTCGCCGTGCGGCGTGAAGATCCGCACACGGTAGTCGGCGGCCGGGTCGGAAGGCTCCAGCAGGAACGTGGTCTCGCTGAGGTTCGTCCAGCGGGCGAACGCCGCCATCCGCTCGTCGGACAGCCCGTCCGCGTCGTGCACGACAGCGAGCGCGTTGCCTCGGGTGAGCTCGTCGGTGAAGACGTCGACCTGGGTGAACTTCGGCATGCGCCCACCCTCGCATCCGCCGGGCGCCGGCGGCGAGCGGGTTTCGCCGTTATGCCATCACGCCTCCCGCACCGCGCCGACCACGGCCCACCGCCCGGACCGCCATCGCGCCACCACGGCCGCCAGCCGGAACACCATGAACAGCGACAACCCGCTCCAGATCCCGCTCAGCCCCCAGCCCAGCGCCAGCGACAGCCAGATCAGCGGCAGGAACCCGAGCCCGGCGCTGACGAGCGTGGCGGTGCGGAGGAAGGCGGCGTCACCCGCGCCGAGGAGGACCCCGTCGAGCGCGAACACCACGCCCGCGATCGGTTGCAGGGCCACGAAGAACCACCAGGCGTGCGGGATTTCGCCGAGCACTCCCGGATCGGACGTGAACGCGTGCGGCAGGACACTCCACAACGCCGCGAACAGCACGCCGAGGAAACAGCCGAAAATCAAGCCGTATCCGGTGATCTGCGTGGCCACCCCGCGCGCCTGCCGCGCCGCTCCCGCGCCGAGCGCCGCGCCGACGAGCGATTGCGCGGCGATCGCGACCGAATCGAGCACCAGGGACAGGAACGTCCAGAGCTGCAGGACCACCTGGTGCGCCCCGACCGCCTCGGTCGAGGTGCGCGCGGCCACCGCGGCAGCGGACACAAAGCACGCCTGGAACGCGAAACTGCGCAGCACCAGGTCCCGGCCGAGACCCAGTTGTGCCCGCATCACCGGGAAATCCGGCCGCAGCGGCACCTTTTCCCGCACCAGCGCGGCGACGAACATCGACGCGGACACGACCTGCGCGACGACGTTCGCGATCGCCGACCCCTCCAGCCCGAGATCGGCGACATACACCAGCACCGGGCACAGAACGGCGGAGATTCCGTTGCCCGCCAGCACATAGCGCAGCGGACGCGTGGCGTCCTGCACGCCGCGCATCCAGCCGTTGCCCGCCATCGTGACGAGGATCAGCGGCGCGCCGAACAACGCGATCCGCAGCCACGACACGGCCGCCGCGGCGATCTCGTCGCTGCCCGAAAGCGCGCGGGCGATCGGCCCGGCCAGCAGTTGCCCCGCGACCAGCAGCACCAGCCCGACCAGCACGCCCAGCCAAGTGGCCTGCACGCCTTCGCGGACCGCGTCGGCGCGCCTGCCCGCGCCGTGCAGCCGCGCGGTCCGCGACGTGGTGCCGTACGACAGGAAGGTGAGCTGCGTGGAGACCTGCGACAACACCACGCCGCCCAGCGCGAGGCCGGCGAGCGGCAACGCCCCGAGATGGCCGACGACGGCGGTGTCGACCAGCACGTAGAGCGGCTCGGCGGCGAGCACGCCGAGCGCGGGCACGGCGAGGCCGAACACTCGGCGGGGCGGGATGCGGTCACCGCTTACGGCGGTGGTCGTGGCGTTTTCGGACACGGGAGGAGAGTAACTACCGGCACCGACAATTCCGGCGGCCCGGACCGCGAGGGCGACCGGATGCGGGCAAGCGGGACCCGAGATTCGCTTATCGGGCAAGGGAATCTAGGACAGGCGGGCGTCCTCTGTGGCGTGCTCCGGCACGGGCGGCTGTCTCAGCTGCGGCCGGGCAGCAGGATTTTCGCGCCACCTCGTGCAGTACGATTGAATTGGAGACGATCTCCGCTTGCCGACGGGAGGGCAGCGCATGACCGCGGGCAAGCCGCTGCGGGCCGACGCCCAGCGCAACCGCGACCTCCTGGTCGCCAAAGCGCGCGAGATCTTCGACGCGGGCGAGTTCTTCGACCTGCGCTTCGACGACTTCGCCAGCCTGGCCGGGGTGGGCACCGGCACGCTGTACCGCCACTTCCCCACCAGGGAGGCGCTGGCCGAGGCGGTCTACCACGGGGAAGTCGCCGCGCTGTGCGACCGCGCCCGCGAGTTGCAAGCCACGCTGCCCGCGGCGGAGGCGCTGGCGACGTTCCTGCGCGGCATGGTCGACCACATCGACGCCCACGCCGGCCTGGCCCGGACGCTGGCCACGCTCATGGCCGACCGCTCGAACGCACTGGCCGGGGGCAGCCAGGCGCTGGAGGAGGCCGTCACCGACCTGGTGGCCGCTGCCGTGCAAGACGGTGCCGTTCGCGACGACGTGGATGCCGGTGCCGTGATGATGGCTCTGCACGGCATCGGCGCGGCCCACGACCGTCCCCGGTGGCGGGCCGAGGCCGACGACGTCATCACCCTCGTGCTGGACGGCCTGCGCCGACCAAGCTGACCAGGCCGCGTCTTCCGCGAGCGCCGGACCCAGTCAGCAGTACGACACGGGTCCAGCGAAGCTTCCGGACGCGGCTGCGCTGATGCTGCCGTCGAACTCGCCCAGCCCGGTTCAGGAAGCCCGCAACAGCGGCGCCCGTCCCAACGCCTTCCGCAGCCGGTCCAGCACCTCCTCCGCCGGACCTTCCGCCGTGCACCCCGCCGCCATCCGGTGCCCTCCCCCGCCGAACTCCGCGGCGGCCGCGGACACGTCGATGTCGCCGGCCGAGCGCAGCGAGACCGTCCACACTGGACCCGGCCCGGCCTCCTTAAGCACCGCCGCGACACCGGCCTCCCGCGTCGCGCGCACCACGTCGATCACCGACTCCACCTCTTCGAGCCGCACCGTCGCCGCGGCGGCGGCGCGCACCACCGTGTGGGCGAAGCCGAATCCTTGCGCCCCTTCGGGTTCCAGCCGGGCCTCGGACAGAACCGTCGACAGCATCGGCAGCCACGCGAACGGGTGATCATCGACGATGCGGCGGGCCACCTCGCCCGGGTCGGCCCCGGCTTCCAGGAGACGGGCGGCGATCCGGTGCGTCTCGGGGCTCGCCCGGCGGAAGCCGCTCGTATCGGTGACCACCCCGGCATACAGGCAGCGCGCGGCGGCCGCGTCCAGTTCGACCCCCATCGCCTCGACGATCCGCGTGACCAGGATTGCCGTCGCTTCGGCGGTGTCGTCCACGACGTGATGGGTGCCGTAGCGCGCGTTGGTCGCGTGGTGGTCGACGACCAGGACCGAACCGCCCGCGTCGCGGACCGCGGCGACCCGCGGGGCGAGCCTGCCCAGGCGGGCCAGGGTCGGGGTGTCCAACGCGACCAGCAGACCGTCCGTCGGCGGGAGGGCGCCGACGGGAGTGATCAGGCCGTCGACGTCCAGCCACGCCAGTGTTTCCGGGGCCTCGTCCGGCTCGCCGAAGGCGACTCGCACGTTCGCGCCGCGGCGATGCAGCACGTGGCCGAGGGCCAGCGCGCTGCCGAGGGCGTCCGCGTCGGGGCGCACGTGGCCGAGCAGCGTCACGTCGGTGGCCCCGGCCAGCAGTGCGGCGGCGGCCTCGATGTCCTGTACCAGGGAAGCTGTCACGAAGTGTCACGCTACGCTCTGCGGGATGCCTGAGTACGTGATCCTCGTTCTGCCTTCCGCCAACCGCGTGTACGCCGCCTCGTCGCCGGCGCTGCTGCGCGCCGAACTGGCGGCCTTCGGCGCCGGTCTGTCCGCCGAGGTGTCGGCGATCGAAGAGATCGAACTCGGCGGGGTCGGGTACGTGAAATTCGCTTGCGCGGCCCCGCTCGGCGAGCGCGACCTGGCGCTGCTGTCGAACCTGTCCTCGCTGTACGCCCTGTTCGAACTGGGCGACGGCGTGCTGCGGCCGGTCGCCGTGCACCCGCTGGCGAAGGCGGACTCCGACCTGCTGACCATCCAGAAGTACCCGGGCAAGACCAACGAGCAGTTCACGAAACTGCTGCTCAACCTCACCCTGCTGGCGACCTCGCGGCCCGCGGACTGGCCGGACCGCGAACTGCACGTGCTCGACCCGCTGTGCGGGCGCGGGACGACGCTGAACCAGGCCGTGATGTACGGCTTCGACGCCACCGGCCTCGACGTCGACGCGCGCGATTTCGAGGCGTACGAACAGTTCGTGAAGACGTGGCTGCGCACGAAGCGCGTGAAGCACACCGCGGAATCCGGGCAGCTGCGCCGCAACAAGGTCCGCCTCGGCCGCCGGCTGGACATCGAGTACGCGTTCGACAAGGACGACTACAAGTCCGGCCGCACCCGCCGGCTCAGCTACCTGAACGCGGACACGCTGACCACCGACGAGGTCCTCCGCCCGGCGTCGGTGGACTTGATCGTGACCGACGCGCCGTACGGCGTGCAGCACGGCAGCCACCGCGAGACCGGTCTGGCGCGCAGCCCGCGCGACCTCCTCGCGGCGGCGATCCCGGTGTGGAACCGCGTGCTCCGGCCGGGCGGGGCCATCGGGATCTCGTGGAACACGCATGTACTGCCGCGCGAGGAACTGGTGGCGATCCTGGAACGGGCGGGGCTGGCGGTGCGGTCCGGCGGGCCGTACGAGGAGCTGGCGCACCGGGTGGACCAGGCGATCGTGCGGGACCTTGTGGTGGCGGGAAAACCGGCCTGAATCGATCGCGGAATAGCGTTACCGCGTGCAAGAATGATTCACCGAAATGAGTGAACGAGGGTTCGGCGCGAGCGAATTTCGCTGCTCATTTAACCCCCAGAGTTGACCGCTTACCGAAAGCGCGGGGCGCGAGTGGCGCGGCGGCGGTCCGGTCCGGCAGTCTCGGGCGAGACATGAACCCCACAGCGCAGCCAACCCCGGCTCCCCTCTCCGTACCCATGGCCGACCTGGCGACCTGCACTCCGGATCAGCTCGGGATCTTTCCGGAAACGACGATCTACTTCCCGCGGAAACACGACGCGGAACTGCGATCCGTCATCGCGACGGCCGCGGGCGGGACGAGCCGGATGGTCATTCTTGTTGGCGATCCGGCAACGGGAAAGAAACGTGCGTTGTGGGAGGCGATCCGCGCGAACGACGACGAATCCTTGCTCCTCAGCCGCTGGAAGATCTGGCCGGGACTCAGTCCCTGCACGCCGGAAGAGCTGCTGGCGAACGAGAGCGGCCTGCCTCCCTCGACGGTGGTGTGGCTTCCGGCCGCCGAGCGGTGCCTCTTGTCCGGCGACAGCGAACGCGACGACCGCGCCGCCCGCTGCCTGCGCACTCTCCTCGGCGACGAAACCCGCGCCCCCTGCCTGATCCTGATCACCCTGACCCGCGAGAGCTGGAAAGCGCTCAACGCGCCGTCCGGCCGGAAACCGGCGGGCCCGGACCGTCCCAACGTCCAACTGCTCCTGCGGCAGGCAACTGTCATCCGGGTGGGCGAGTCCTTCACCAAGACCGAACTCTGCAAGGCGCGCGATTCTCCTGAACCGAGGCTGGCCGAAGCGGCGGCGAGCGCACCGGACGGCCGCGTGATCCAGACTCTCGTCGCCGAACCGGAACTTCGCACGCGGTACCGCGACGCGGGCCCGGAAGCTCGCGCGCTGCTGGATTTCCTGATCGCGGCACTGCACGCCGGGCACGGCCGATGGTTGCCACGCGACGTTTTGCAGCAAGGCGCGCGGGCTCTTCTCGGAAGCCGCGCGCCCGAGTCAGCCGAGTGGTTCGCCGACGCAGTGAGCGAGTTGACCGAGCAGGTGCCTGGCGGGGCCGCCGTCCTGATCCGGAAATCCGGGAAACCCGGCGAGGCGGCGGAATCGTACTGCCTCGCGCCCTCGCTCGAGCGGCATTTCGTGACCGGGACGGCGAAGCTGGTCCTGCCGGACAAACTGGTGTGGCCGGTGCTGCGCGAGAAGGCCGATCCGGAAAACTGCCTCGCCCTGGCGAAAGAATGCGAAAAACGCCACCTGCTGGAATTGAGCGCTCAATTCTTCTTGCGGGCGGCCGAAAACGGATGCCCACGCGCACGCGCCGAACTCGCCGCGATGCTGGCCAGGGCAGGCCGGATCGACGAGGCAATCAGCCAATACAAAACGATCGCGCGAACCAGCTTCGATCCGGACCACGTCGAGCACGCCGTCCGCGAAGGAGCCAGGATGCTTTTCGCCGCCAAGCGGCCCAAAGACGTCCTCGACTGGCTCGGCCCGCTCGTCGCTGAAGGAAACCGTTCCGCCGAGGTATTGGTCGCGGTAGCGCACACCCAGCTCAAGCAGCCGGGCAAAGCGCTGGCTATTCACCAGCGGCTCGCCGAGAAGGGAGATCTGCATTCGGCGGCGGTCGTGGCCGAGGGCATCGCGTTCCGGGAGGACTCCCCCGGGCAGCAGCCTGGCCGGGCCTCGCTGACGCCGAAGGAGCGGGCCGAGGACCAGCAGCGTCGGCAGGAGCAGCTCGACGAAGCGGTCCGCTACCTGACCGAACTGGGCGAACGCACCGGGCTCGACCTGCTGCCGATGATCACGGACCTGACAGTCGACGCAGCCGGGCCCGAAGCCGCGGTCAGGATGCTCTCGGCGAAAGCGACCGAGCACGGCCGGCACGACGCCTACCTCCTCGGCGCCCAGGTGCTGGCTTCGGCCGGCCAAGTGGAAGACGCGCTCGATTGGATCGCGACGGCGCGGCAATACGACGTCCCGGGCGCGGCGGCCGCCGCGGTGCAGATCAACCTCAGCACAGATCCGGGGACAGCAGAGCGGCTCGCCCTCGCCTGCGCGGGCGACGGCGACGCCGTACCGCTGATCGCCGTCGGCGACGCCTACTCCTCCTCGGATCGTCCGCGGAAAGCGCTTGCCTGCTACTACGAGGCAGCCGAGCACGAACCCCGTGCGGTGGTCGCCGCAGCGCTCGCTGCCGCCCGGCACGGTCTGTTCGACGACGCCGTCAGCTGCTATCGGACCGCCCAGCGAGCGAGCGACGCCCCGGACCCCGCCGAGATCGCCCTGCTGCTCTGCCGTTTCGGGGAGACCAGGAAAACCTCGGATTCCGAGTACTCCGAGCCGATCGCTCAAGCCCTGAAGTGGTACGTCGAAACCGTCCCGCTGACCAGCGGCGCGCTGGTCCCGGTCGCCCGGTACATCGCGGATGTCTACGCCAAGGACCTTGTCGAGGCTTATCGCACCCGCGAGGACGTTTCCTGGAACCACGCGCTGCTCTCGATCGCCGACGCGCTCGTCGACGCCGACAGCCTCCGCCCCGACGGGACAGACCGGGCGACCGCGAGCGGATCCGGCATGGAACTCACGTCGTCCACCCTCCTGGTCGTGGCTTCCGGCCTCTACGCCGAAGCCGCCAACGCGGGATCGGTGCTGGCCAGAGAACGGGCTGTGCGGCTCTTGATCAAGCGTCAGAGCTTCGCGGAAGCGGCCCAGCTGCTCGGTTCCACGGGCGCCTGCCCGCCGGCCCGGCTGCCCGGCCTTCGGGCGGAGGCTCTCGCCGGACTGGGAGATCTGACCGAAGCGGAGCGCATGATCGAGCAGCAGATCGCGGACGACGATTTCAGCTCCGTGGCAGGCGTCGCCCGAGGGTTCCTCCTGCACGGAAAGCTCGACACCGCACCGGAAAACCGCGGCAAGGCCCGAAAGAACCGCGACAAAGCATGGGAACTCGCGGAGCGCGGAGTCCGCGGCGGCGACATCGAATGCCATGTCCTGCTGGCGGATCTCCGCCGCAACGCCGGCCAGCCGGGGAAGGTGCTCGACCTCTACTGCACCGCGTTGGCCTACGGTCATCCGCGGGCGCGCAAGCGCATCGACCACCTGGCGTCCTCGGAAACTCCGGACTGGAACCATAAGCAGTTCCGCAAGTACGGACTCGATCCGCGTGGGGAAATCGCGGGAGGCTGGTCTGTTCCGGACCCCCGCGAGGCCGAGCGGTGAGGGGTACGCGGCTCCCGATCCGCCGCCGCCTTCGGACGTTAGCCGTTGCCGGGGCCGCGGCGGCCGGGGCGGTCGCTGTGTTGTGGTTTCTGCTCGGGCCGTTCGTGTCCTGGGTCGGCGGTGCCGACGTCACACGCCTCGCGGTCGCCGAGCGGGCAGCTGTCCTGAGCGGCATTCGCGGACAGATAGCGAGTTTTCTCGCCCCCCTCGGCATCAGCGTCCCGGTTTGGGTCACGGTCAGGAAATTTTTCCTCGACCGAGACAAGCAGGTCACCGATATCTACGCCGCGGCGATCGGCCACCTTGGCTCCGAGCGCCCTTCGACGCGAGCCGGCGGGGTCCGGACGCTGGAAAGAATGTACGAGGATTCCCCTCGCGACCGCGCCCGGGTTGTCGAAACGCTCACGGACTTCCTGCGCAGTCACGGCGGAACGGGAGAACCGCTCCCACTGGACGTCAGAGTCGCCCTGCGGGCGCTGCGCACTCACCCTCCTCCCCAGGGAGCACGGCTCGACCTCGTCCGCGTGCATCTGCCCGGCGCCGAGCTGAGGCTGACCGACCTTCGTCACGCGAACTTCGCCGCGGCGAAGTTGACCGACGCGGACTTCGCCGAGGCGCGGCTCGACGGCGCCGATTTCACGGATGCGATCCTGACCGCGGCGCAGCTGGCAGGCGCGAAATTGTCCGCCGCGACGCTCGATCATGCCAACTGCCGTCGTGCGAACCTGCGTCGCGCGGTGCTCGCCCGGGCCAGTCTCCGCGGCACCGATTTGACCGAGGCAATCCTGGCGGGCGCCGACCTCAGCAATGCCGATCTGACCGGGGCGACCCTGGCTCGCGCCGACGTGTCCGGTGCGGTGTTCGAGCGCGCGGTCCTCGTCGGCGTCGACCTCAAAGCGGTGCGCGGGCTCAGCCGGCACGCGCTTCGGCTGGCCGTCACGGACGCCACCACGAAGCTGCCGCCGGAACCGGCTGCCGGGTAGCGCGCCGTCTCCCGGCGCTCGATCGCTGTCCACACGTTCAAAGCTCGGTGTTACCAATTGCCTACACAACCCCGGCTACCCGAACCGGTGAACCCGCTACGCCAGCCGTGGCCCGAGGAATCGCAGGACTTCCGGCAGGACTCCCTGCCAGTACTCCGCCGTGTGCTTGCCCGCCGTGATCCGCGAGACCTCCGGCTTGGCGCTGGTGATCAGCTTCCGGTTGGCCGCCAGGAACGGATCGCCGTCGCCGCACCACACGCCGAGGCCTCGGGTCGGGAGTTCGTCGACGTGCCGCAGCGGTTCGGCGGCGGTCCAGTCGTCCTCGGACGCGAAGATGTGCCGGGACCGGGCTTCTGGCCACGTGCGGAACAGGGCCGCGCTGCAGGTGGCCACGGTAGTCACGTCGCGGCGGTGGAGGGCAAGGTTCAGGGCGCCGAAGCCGCCCATGGAGATGCCGAGGAGGCCGGTCATCGGGCGGAGTCCCGCCTCGGACAGCCAGCCGGGGAGTTCGTCGGTGAGCATGCGGTGCGGGTCGTCCTCGCCGTCGGGCATCCAGTAGTGGCTGCCGTCGACCGCGACGACCGCGAACGGCGGGGTGCCCGAGCGGACCGCGGCGGTGAGGGCCGCGGGCACGCCCAGGTCCAGGAACGTGCGGGCGTTCGACCCGCGGCCGTGCAGTGCCACGCAGACCGGCAGGCCGGTGCTGGGGACGTCGTCCGGCGTCATGAGCACGACGTCGACGTCCCGGCCGCGGGCCGCGGAGTGCCTGCGGTGGATCGTGACGGACGCCTTCAGGGGCGACGGGCTGGAGGCCGGGGCAGCCGAGGTCGGCGCAACCACCGGGGCGGAGCGCCCGGTGCAGGCGGAGACGAGCGCCGCGGCACTGCCGAACAGCAGGCCGCGTCGCGTGACACCGGGCTTTGACCGCATCGCTTCAGCCGCGCGTCTCCTCTTCTGCTTGCTCCTCGTCCTCGTCGGCCCGAGGAGCTTTGTAAGGGTCCGCTTCGCCCGCGGGCTGGGCTCCGGTCGCCCGGCGGGCCACCTCGGCGTCCGATTCGCGGGCCTTCGCGAGCAGTTCTTCGATGCGGCGGGCGTCGTCCGGGACGCTGTCCGCGACGAAGGTGAGCGTCGGGGTGTAGCGGACGCCGGTGCCCTGTCCCACCTTCGTGCGCAGGACGCCGCGCGCGGCTTCCAGGGCGGCCGCGGCGCTCGCGAAGTCCGGCTCCGCGTCGAGGCTTTCGCCGAGCACCGTGTAGTACACCGTGGCGTCGTGCAGGTCCGCAGTGACGCGGGCGTCGGTGATGGTCACCGAACCCAGTCGCGGGTCCTTGACGTCGTGTTCGATCGCCGAGGCCACGATCTGCGAGATCCGCTTGGCGAGCTTGCGTGCCCGAGCGGGATCGGCCATGGCTGAGGTCTCCTTCTCCGGATTTCCGGGTGTTCTAGTCGTCCGGGCCGAGCAGCCGGCGGCGCGCGGACAGCAGTTCGAACTCGGGGCGGCCGGCCGCGAACCGCTCGCACGCGTCGAGCACGTCCCGGATGTGCTCGCCGTCGGGGGCGACCGCGGCGACGCCGATGAGCGCGCGCCGGTGCAGGTCCAGATGTCCCGCCTCGGCGACCGAGACGGAAAAGCGTTTCCGCAGTTCGGCCACCACCGGCCGCACCACGGATCGTTTCTGCTTCAACGAATGCACGTCGTCGAGCAGCAAGTCGAGCTCCAAGGCTCCGACAAACATAGGCAGCGAAGTTGTGCCGCGAGGGCGGTCCGGGGTGCGCGCCTGGCGCACCCCGGACCGGTCACTCACGCACGGGGCTTCTCCCGCTGTTCGTAGGTCTCGATCACGTCGTCGACCTTGATGTCGCTGTACGAGCCCAGCGTGAGACCGCACTCGTACCCTTCCCGGACCTCGACCACGTCGTCCTTGAAGCGGCGCAGCGAGTTGATCGGCAGGTTCTGCGCGACCACGTTGCCGTCGCGCAGGAGGCGAGCCTTGGCGTTGCGCCGGATCTCGCCGGACATGACCAGGCAACCCGCGATCGTGCCGATCTTGGAGGACTTGAAGACGTCCCGGACCTCGGCGCGGCCCAGTTCGACCTCTTCGTACTCCGGCTTGAGCATGCCCTTCAGAGCCTGCTCGATCTCCTCGATCGCCTGGTAGATGACCGTGTAGTAGCGCACGTCGACGCCCTCGCGGGTGGCCCGCTCGGTCGCCTTGCCCTGTGCCCGGACGTTGAACCCGAGAACGATCGCGTCGGACGCGGTCGCCAGGTCGATGTCCGATTCGGTCACGCCGCCGACGCCGCGGTGCACGACGTGCAGTTCGACGTCTTCGCCGACGTCCAGCTGCAGCAGCGCCGCTTCGAGCGCCTCGACGGTACCCGAGTTGTCGCCCTTGATGATCAGGTTGAGGCTGCTCGTCTCCTTCAAGGCGGAGTCGAGGTCCTCGAGGCTGACCCGCTTGCGGCGCGACGCGTTGAGCGCGTTGCGGGTGCGAGCGGAGCGGCGCTCGGCGATCTGCCGGGCGACGCGGTCCTCGTCGACCACCAGGAAGGTGTCGCCCGCTCCCGGCACCGAGGTGAACCCGATGACCTGGACCGGACGCGAGGGCAGCGCCTCGGTGACGTCCTCGTTGTGCTCGTCGACCATCCGGCGGACGCGGCCGTAGGCGTCGCCCGCCACGACCGAGTCGCCGACGCGCAGCGTGCCGCGCTGGACCAGGACGGTGGCCACCGGGCCGCGGCCGCGGTCGAGGTGCGCCTCGATCGCGACGCCTTGGGCCTCCATGTCCGGGTTGGCCCGCAGGTCCAGAGCCGCGTCCGCGGTCAGCAGGATCGCCTCGAGAAGCCCGTCGATGTTGATGTTCTCCCGTGCGGAGATCTCGACGAACATCGTGTCGCCGCCGTATTCCTCGGCGATGAGGTTGTACTCGGTGAGCTGCTGCCGGATCTTGTCCGGGTTCGCGCCCTCCTTGTCGATCTTGTTGATCGCGACCACGATCGGGGCCTTCGCGGCCTGCGCGTGGTTGATCGCCTCCACCGTCTGCGGCATGACGCCGTCGTCGGCCGCCACCACGATCACCGCGATGTCGGTCGAGTTCGCGCCTCGGGCACGCATGGCGGTGAACGCCTCGTGACCCGGGGTGTCGATGAAGGTGATGAGCCGCGGCACGCCTTCGAGCTCGGTCTCGATCTGGTAGGCGCCGATGTGCTGGGTGATCCCGCCGGCCTCGCTCTCGCGGACCTTCGTCTTGCGGATCGTGTCCAGCAGCCGGGTCTTGCCGTGGTCGACGTGACCCATGATGGTGACGACCGGCGGACGGACCTGCAGGTCCTCCTCGCCGCCCTCGTCCTCGCCATAGGTGATGTCGAAGGTCTCCAGCAGCTCGCGGTCCTCCTCCTCGGGGGAGACGACCTGGACGACGTAGTTCATCTCGCCGCCGAGCAGCTCGAGGATGTCGTCCGACACGGACTGCGTCGCGGTGACCATCTCGCCGAGGTGGAAGAGCACCTGCACCAGCGAAGCCGGGTTGGCGTCGATCTTCTCGGCGAAGTCGGTCAGCGAAGCGCCGCGCGGCAGCCGGATCGTCTCGCCGCTGCCCTTGGGCAGGCGGACGCCGCCGACGCTGGGCGCCTGCATGTTGTCCATGTACTCCTGGCGCTTCTGCCGCTTCGACTTGCGGCCCTTGCGCGAGGGCCCGCCGGGACGACCGAAGGCACCGGCCGTTCCGCCGCGACCGCCGGGGCCGCCGCGACCGCCGCCGCCGCCGCGGAAACCGCCGCCGCCG
>NZ_SDLS01000057.1:0-21145 GCF_004522315.1 Amycolatopsis sp. CFH S0740
AAGAAAACAGACACCAAACGTTAAAACTCAAGCTCAGGGCTCTCCTCACGACCACAAGAACCAGCAGCCGCGCCACCGCTGTCAGCGAGTGCGCCTCCCGCCCCGCACAACCTCACACCCCACCCATATCCGCGGACAACCACCTCTCCGGCCGCATATGGATCGCCATGTGCTCCCCCAGTTGCGTCCGCTCGAACTCGACATACCCCGCCACCTTGTCGGCAGGCAGGTACCGCGCAGCCATCTCCCACGTCAGCTCGTGGCTGCCCGGCCGGGTCCGCACCACCGGGCCTTCCACTGACACGTACCGGACCGTCGGCTCGACTCGCTGCACCATCAGGCTGAACCGTCCCGCCGCCTGGATCGCCTTCGCCTTGCGCGATTCCGGCGGCGTGATCACCCACAACTCGCCGCCCGGCGTGTACTGGTACCAGATCGGCACCGTCAACGGCGCGCGGTCCGGGCGCTCGACCACCGAGAGCGCGCCGATGTGCGGTTCGGCCAGAAACTGTTCCCGTTCTTCACTCGACAACACCATGCCCTCGAAGCTAGCCACCGGGTACGACAAAAACCGGGTTCCGCCGGCGGCGAAAAGCGGTGCGTCACCCGTACGTGAGTGGCTAGCGTCCTAGCCATGGGGAAATTCGAATTCGGCGTCAGCCTGCGGCTCACGGCCAACGGCACTGAGTGGACCGAAAAATGCCGGCGGGCCGAGGAGCTCGGCTACGACCACCTGACCGTTCCCGACCATCTCGGGCCGGGGCGGCTGTCGCCGTTTCCCGCGCTCACGGCTGCCGCGGCGGTGACCGAGCGGGTGCGGGTCGGCACGTTGGTGTCCAATGTGCCTTTCTACAACCTCGCGCTCTTCGCCCGCGATGTCGCCACTACCAACAAACTCACCGAAGGCCGCTTCGAACTCGGCCTCGGCTCGGGCCACATGAAGCACGAGTTCGACGACGCCGGGCTGCCGTGGCGCAAAGCCGCCGACCGGATCACCTACCTCACCGAAGGTCTCGCCGAACTGCGCACGCGCGTCGAGGACGAGGGCGGCATGCCGAAGCTCCTCATCGCGGGCAACAGCGACGGCGTGCTCAAGCTCGCGGCGGAACAGGCGGACATCGTCGGATTCGCCGGGCTTCGCCAGGACCGCGGCCGTCCGCCGGGCACGTTCGTGCTCGACAACGACGTCGCGATGGACGAGCGGGTCGCGTATTTCCGTTCGCTGGCAGGGGATCGCGAGATCGACTACAACATGCTGATCCAGCGCGTCGTAGTCACCGACGACCGGCGCGAGGCCGCCGCGGAATGGCACGCCGAGACCGAGGAACGCAGTGCGGCGGACGTCGACGAACTGCTCAACGCACCCCAGCTTCTCTTCGGCACGGTGGACGAGATGGTGCAGCAGCTGATCGCGCACCGCGAGCGGTACGGCTTCTCCTATTTCACCGTTTTCGAGGCGATGATGGAGACTTTCGCTCCGGTGGTGGCTGAACTGCGAGGTCGCTAGCCGCCTGCACCTTCGCGACGGCGTCTCCGGCGATGAGCGTGAGCACCCGGCCGAGGAGCCCGTCCGACACGGCTTCGTCGTCGATTTCGGCTTCCACGGCCAAACCGTTGCTCAACGCGAGCAGCACGACGGCGAATTCCTCGGCAGGCAACGGAAGTTCGAGGTCCAATCCCTCGGCGAGCCGGTTCAAGGCACGCGCGATCGTGTCGCGAACCTCCCGGCGGCGCCGGCGCAACGCGTCGCGCCGCCGGTCGTCTTGGTGCGCCATCGCGAAAAACTCGGCCAGCAGCCGGTGCCACACCGCGTCGGCGCGCATTTCGTACATCAGCACCGCGGCGACGTTCGCCAGCCCGGCGCCGCCGTCGTCCGCCTCGGCGAAACTCGCCAAACTCGCCTCGAGCCGGTGCGCGGCGTGCTCCTCCATCAACGCCAGCACCAGCTCGTCTTTCGACGCGAAGCTCGAGTAGACCGCGCCTTTCGTCAGCCCGGCCGCCGCGGCCACCTCGGTCAGTTTCGTCGCGGCGATGCCCTGTTCCCCGAACACGGCGAAGGCGGCGTCGAGAATGCGCCGCCGGGTCTCCGCCCGCGTCGGCCGCGTCCGGCCGGTCATCGGCTTCTCCCTCATCCGGGGGTTGACACTGGATCTGCTCGCTCAATACCTTCAGGTATCCAATACCCCAGGGTATCCACTGTCAAGGACGACAGGGAAGGACCGCTCCGATGAGGTTGCGCATCGTCCTGGCCGCCGCGGCATTGCTGACCGCCGCGTTCGCCGCCCCAGCCACCGCCGCCCCGACCGGCGGCGTCAACGATCCGGCGTGCCGGCCGAGCAGCGCACACCCGCGTCCGGTGGTGTTCCTGCACGGGCTCGGCGCGACGTCCTATGAGGACTTGAACTACCTGCAGGAGCACGTCGCCGCCAAGGGATACTGCACCTTCAGCCGCACCTACGGCGCGTACCCGCAGTTCCCGGTCGTCGGCGGACTGCGCCCGATCGCCGACTCCGCAACGGAAATCAAGCAGTTCATCGGCGAAGTGCTGAACGAAACCGGTGCGGCGCAAGTGGATCTGGTCGGCCACTCCGAGGGCGGATTCCAGACCTTGTACGTCACGAAAACGCAAGGCATCGCCGACCGCATCGGCTCCGTCGTCGCCATCGCGCCGCCCACGCACGGCACCACGTTCGCCAATCTGACGAAGCTGGCGTACCTGCTGGGAATTCGCGATGAAGTCGGCAAGGCGCTCACCGCGTTCGGCTGCCCGGCTTGCGACAACCTGATCACCGACGGCAGCGCCGTCCAGACGCTCACGAACGGTCCCATCGCGCAGCCCGGCGTCCGCTACACCGTGCTCACGTCGCGGTTCGACGAACTGGTCACGCCCACCGAAACGTCTTTCGTGCGCGAACCGGGCGTCACGAACGAATACGTCCAGGACACCTGCCCGTTCGATCCCGTCGGGCACATCGGCGAGGCCTACGACCTCAACGTCTGGAACCTCGTCACCAACGCGCTCGACCCGGAGCACGCCACGAAATTCCTGTGCACCGCGGGATCTCCCGGCTGACGCGCGAAGCGGACCCGGTGGCGACACGAGCGCCACCGGGTTCCGCGCTCAGTACCCATGCCGGGAACTTGAGGCAGGGGCTCGGGTGCACGGTGAAGCGAGTCCGCCCAGGTCAACGGACACGAGGGCAAGATCTGACATGGATTCCCCATGCCGGAACCTTGAACCGCCGTGCTTCCGCCCGAATGGCCGTCCACAGAGGTCTCCTCATCCGGCGAAACGCCCGATTCCCCCGCATGTGACCGCGTTGGCAGGGTCGTGAGGGGAACCCTGAGGGAATCAGATTCCCTCAGGGTTCCCCTCACGTACGTTCGCCTTGCCCGCCGCGACCTGTGCGCCGGGCAGCGGGGCGACGCGGCTTAAGTTCCTGGCGTTGGCCCTCAGTACGCCAGGGTGAACCGGGCGCGCGAGTGCTTCGGCTCTTCGATCTCGTCCACGAACGCGATCGCCAGGTCCGCGCCGCTGATGTGCGAGCGGCCGTCGGCGTCGCTGACCAGCACGTCGTCGCCGAGACGGAACTTGCCGGTGCGCTCGCCGGGAATCCAGGAACCGAACTCGGCCGCCGGGCTGACGTAGAACCAGTCGACGTCGTCCGGCAGCTCGCGCAGCGCCTCCAGGACGAGGACGTGGCTGCCTGCCTCCGGCTTGTACTCCTCCGGGAACTCCGGGGTGTCGATCACCCGCGGCCCGTCCTCGCTGACCCGCAGCGAACCGGCGCCGCCGACGACCGCCAGCCGCGCACCGTTCGCGCGGGCCGCTTCCACCAGCGTCGGCAGGGCGTCCACCAACCGGCGGCCCTGGTCGTCCGCACGGCCCGGCGTCGCGATCACGAGCACGTCCGCGCCCTTGGCCACCGACGCGACGAACTCCGCGTCATGCATCGACCCCGACCGCGCTTCGACCCCCGACGGCAATCCCTCGGCCTTGCGCGCGACCCCGATCACGGAGTGCCCGCGCCGCAGCGCCTCGTCGGTGATCCGGCCACCGGCGAATCCCGTCGCGCCGAACACCACCAGCTTGCTCATTGCCGCTCCTCGCAAAGAAAATCCGTATCGACGCCGCCGATGGTAAGGACCGGTCTTCGGCTACTTCAACGGAAGAAACGCACCTCGAGGTGAGCGTGCAGGTCAGCCGCCGAACGCGGCGAAAGCGGTGGCCAGCTTCGCCTTCACCGCGTTCGCGTCGACCGGCGAACGCACCTCGGCGACCGCTGTCGGCTTCGCCAGCACCTGATAGCTCGCGGTGCGGTTGGGCAGGGTGAATTTGACCGAGCAGGACATCGTGATGGTCGCGTCCGCGGCGGCGTCGCCTTCGGTGGCGCAGCTTTGCGAGCCGAGCGTGTCCGCGCTGATCTCCACCGAAAGCTTGATGTGCACGGTCGGTTTCGAGCCCGGCTGATTGCCGACGACGCTGTTCGAAACGTCCACAGTGGTCTTGCAGGAACCGACGTAGTCCTGGCAGTCGAGTTTGTCGTTGAGCACCGTGACGCTCGCCTGCGCGAGCCCGTCGAACGGCTGTCCGATCGCGTCGACCGCGGCGTTGAAATCGGTGTGGAACTGCTTGATCTCGGCGTCGGACAGCGGCCGGACCCGGAACGCCGCGCCCAGCTTCGGGCCGCCGCGCGGATCGAGCAGCGCGGGCGCGAACCCGGTGACCCGGTGTGGTTCGGCGGTGGTCACCTGCAGCGCGCCGCCGAGGTCGTACACCTCGGTGCCGTCCGGCAGCTTCTGCTTTTGCGGCGCACCGGTGCCGAGTCCGCCGAGCGCCTTGCGCAGTTCGCCGGAGAGCTTCGGCGGGGACATCCGCGCGGCCGGGTCGACCGGCAGTTCGCTGCCGACGGTGTGCACCCATCCGCTGCCGAACTGGGTGCTGTTCTCCTCCAGGCCGTGCGACTTCCAGTAGTCCGCGTCGGCCGCGAGGTAGAGCTGCCCGTCCGGTTCGGTCAGCCGCACCGGCTTGCCCTCCAGCGGCAGCGCGCCGAAGCCGTTGCCGTCGCGCGCGACGCGGTACGTCAGCGTCGCCGGGTTGCCGGCGCCGTCCTTCAGCGTCGCGTCGTATTGCAGCGCCGGTGCTTGCTCCAGCGCCTGCAGCGCGGCGTCGACCGCCGTCTGCTGCTGCGCACGCTGGGCAGCCAGCTGCCGGTCGGCATCGGACAGTCCCGCCGTGCCGGTCACCGCGACCTGGCAGCCCGCGAGAAGCCCACCAAGCAGCACCAGTGCTGTCGCAGTCCATCGAGCCCGCATGTCGGCCGCCCCTCTTTCCGCGGAAATCATGCCACTCCCACCAGATCGGCGGGCGGGACGGGATTTGTGTCGTCACCCACCCGCGCGGGGGAGGTTGCCCGGACCCGGTGCGGGCCCGCGCGGACCGGCTGGTTTACACTTCTCGGGTTGTCTCGGCGAGGCGGGTGCGCCTGTAGGTGCCCGGCGTGATCGACGCGGCGGCTCGAGAAGCCCCGTGGTCCGCTCACGCCCGCAATCTCGCCGCCGTGCCAACCGCCCCGAGCAGAGATCGACGATCCCCGCCGCCCCCTGCCGCACGTCGTGTGATTTGAAGGAGTGCTAAACCGTGTCCGAGGTACGTCTTTCCGTCGAACCGCGCACCGAGTTCGGAAAGGGTGCCGCCCGCCGCACCCGTCGCGCCGGCAAAATCCCCGCGGTGCTCTACGGGCACGGCTCGGACCCGCGGCACTTCGCGCTGCCGGCCATCGAGTTCGCCCGCGTCGTCCGCGAGAACGGCACCAACGCCGTCATCACGCTGGACCTGCAGGGCAACGTCGAGCTGGCGCTGACCAAGACCATCGTGGTCCACCCGCTCAAGAACTACATCGAGCACGTCGACCTGCTGGTCGTCAAGCGCGGCGAGAAGGTCACCGTCGACGTCCCGGTCGTCGTCTCCGGCACCCCCGGCCCGGGCACCCTGGTCGCCCAGGACATCGACACGATCCAGGTCGAGGTCGAGGCGCTGCACATCCCGGAGCAGTTCGAGGTCTCCGTCGAGGGCATCGAGGCCGGCACCCAGATCACCGCGGGCCAGATCGAGCTGCCCGCAGGCGCCGAGCTGGTCACCGACGCCGAGGCGCTGGTCGTCGCCGTCAACGAGGCCCCGCGCGGCTCCGCTGACGAGGACGCCGAAGCCGAGGAAGCCACCACCGAAGCTGCCGAATAAACTCGCTTTCGTGAGTGAAGACCTGCCCGGGGCCGGCGAGCTGATCCTGCTCGCCGGCCTTGGCAATCCAGGACCCCAGTACGCCGGGAACCGGCACAACGTGGGGTTCATGGTGCTCGACGAACTGGCCGGCCGGGTCGGCGGGAAGTTCAAGGCGCACCGCAGCGGGGCCGAGGTGCTCGAAGGCAGGCTCGCCGGTTCCCGCGTGGTGCTGGTGAAGCCGCGGTCGTTCATGAACCTCTCGGGCGGGCCGGTCGTCGGCGCGGCCCGGTTCTTCAAGGTGCCGCCGTCCGGCGTCGTGGTGGTGCACGACGAGCTGGACGTCGATTTCGGCGCGCTGAAGCTCAAGCTCGGCGGCGGCGACAACGGGCACAACGGACTCCGGTCCATCACCAAATCGCTCGGCACGCGTGACTACTACCGCGTGCGCTTCGGCATCGGGCGGCCGCCGGGCAGGCAGGATCCGGCGGATTTCGTGCTGAAGGACTTTTCGACGGTCGAGCGCAAGGAGCTCCCGTTCGAGGTCGACCGTTGCGCGGATGCGGTCGAGGCGCTGGTTTCGCGGGGGTTGGCTGCGGCGCAGAACGCGTTCCACGCTGCCTGACCTGCTGACGTACGTGAGGGGAACCCTGAGGGAATCAGATTCCCTCAGGGTTCCCCTCACGTACGTTCACCCAGCACCGTTACCGCGAACCCACTGCACGCCCGGCCCCCGAGAAAACCTCCCCACCGCATCCAGTGCGTCCCTCGTACCCGAAGCGGCATTCGGGTCGATCGGGCCGTTGTGCGTGTGGGTGAGCAGGCGTGGCCCTGCGTGATGGATTTCTCACTCGATGGGCGTCTTCTGGGGCCCTGATCGAGTCGTCCGGGTGGGTGCGGGCTTCCCGGGGTGGCCGGGACCGGTTAGGACGGACTGCAGGAGTTCGCACCACCCCGACCCTGAATCGGAGAATGATCCATGCCGTTTACCGCCGAGGATCTCGCTGAGGTCGCTTTCGGTAACGCCCCGATCGGCCGCCGCGGCTACGCCAAGCAGGAGGTCGACGACTTCGTGCGGCGGATCGCCAAGACGATCGCCGACGAGGACGATCTCACCGCGGCCGAGGTCCACCACGTGCTGTTCTCCAAGCCGTTGATCGGCAAGCGCGGATACGACGAGCGCGAGGTCGACGAGTTTCTCGACCAGGTGGAGACGCAGCTGGCCGACCGGTCCGGACGGCGGGCTCCGCTGATTCCAGGGAGCCGGGACCACACCGAGGCCACCGCGGGACGCGCCGCGTGGCCCGTCGTCACCGAGGCACCGGCGGAGCGGCTGCCCGGCCGATAATCCCCAGATCTTGCCGCGAAGGCCGCTTCGAGGATTCGAAGCGGCCTTCGCGCGTTCAAGCCCGGATCAATCGGCCGCGTTCTTGGCGATCTTGTCCGCGTACTGCACCGCGGTAGCGGCCCGCTTGACCTTGCCGGACGGGGTCTTGGGCAGGCTTCCAGCCGGAAGCACCACGACCGCGAAGGGGCGCATGTCCACGGCGTCCCGGACGCGCGCGGCGATTTCCTTGGCCAGGCGGTTTTCCTCAGCGGCGTCACCGGCCAGTTTGGACTCCACGACCACGGCGAAGCGCTCGCGGCGGCTGCCCGCGTCCAGGCGGACGGCGACCGCGTTGCCTGCCCGGACGCCCTCGACCGAACCGGCGGCGCGTTCGATGTCGGTCGGGTACAGGTTGCGGCCGCCCATGATGATGACGTCCTTGCGGCGGCCGCAGATCACGATCTGGCCGTCGACCAGGTAGCCGAGGTCGCCGGTCTTCATCCAGCCGTCCGCGTCCTGGGTGTCCAGCGGGCCGTCGACGGTCAGGTAGCCGGGCGTCACGGCCTCACCGCGCAGGCGGATCTCGCCGACCTGCCGTTCGCCCACCACGGAACCGGATTCGTCCACGATGTCCGCTTCCAAACCGTCCAGCGGACGGCCGAGCAGGGCGAACGAGCGGACCTCGTCCGTGCCGCGGCGGGGGTCGCCTTCCGGCACCGGCACCGCGCGGTTGTCGGCTTCCAGCGCGTCGGCTTCGACGACGTCCAGCGTGAGCCCGGTGAACAGCGGCGCGAACGAGACCGCCAGCGTCGCCTCCGCCATGCCGTACGCGGGGAACACGCACTCGGGCGGCATCTTGAACCGCTTGCCCGCGTCCACAAAGGTCTCGACGGCCGTCTCGTCGATCGGCTCCGCGCCGTTGAGCGCGATCCGCAGCTTCGACAGGTCGTAGGCGTTGTCGTCCTCTACCCGGGCCATGCGCTTGCCGACGATGGCGTACGCGAAGTTCGGCGCGGCCGTCGTGGTGCCGCCGTACTTGCTGATCAGCTCCGGCCAGATCAGCGGGCCGGTCAAGAACTCGACCGGGGTGATCTTGACCAGTTCGACGCCAAACGTCATCGGCACGGTCAGGAAGCCGACCATGCCCATGTCGTGGAAGGTCGGCAGCCACGACACCATCACGTCGGTGTCGAACTCGAACTCGGCGCGGTCGACCATCGCCTTGACGTTGGTGTACAGGTTGCCGTAGGTGATCCGGACGGCCTTCGGCTCCGCGGTCGACCCGCTGGTGAGCTGCAGCAACGCGGTGTCGCTCTCGGCCGTCCGCACGATCTCGGCCAGCGGTTCCGCGCCGGCGAGTTCGGAGATCAGCCGGTAGCTGATGCCCTTGCCTTCGAGCACCGGGGCGAGCTGGTCGAACGGTTCGCCCAGCACGACCAGCTCGGCCCCGATCATCTCGAGCACCTTGACCGTGTCCTCGGCCCATTCGGCGAGGTCCGTGCGCGGCGTCGGCTGGTGCAGCATCGTCACGCTGCCGCCGGTGAGCCACACCGCCTGCACGGTCGGCGCGATGAGCACCGGCGCGGCGGCCAGCACCGCCACCGCGCTTCCCGGCTTCAACCCGCCGCTGACCAGCCCGCCCGCGATCCGGCGCGCCTCGTCGTGCACCTGCGCCCAGGTCCGGCGCACCGGCTCCTTGGGCTCGCCGGTCACCATGCCGCGCCGTTGCCCCCGGTCCGCCGCGTTCCCGACGAGTGTGTCCACAAACCGACTCATGTGCGTCAGATTACTGTCCGGTTTTTCCGGCACTGCCCGCGGCGGCGTGAACAGCGGATGTCCGGCGTCAGGCGGGTTGCGGACGCACCCGGTCCAGATAGGCCTGCGGCAGCTCGGCGCGGGTCAGTTTCCGGAATTCCAGCGGTCCGGACGTGTAGGAATCCTCAGCGGTGATCAGGCCGTCCGCGTCGACCGGCCACACGATCAGCTGCCTGCTGACGTACAGGTAGTCCGCGTCCGGATCGGCGGCGGGGAAACCCATCTGCTGTGCGGTCGCGCCGGGGAGCAGCATGTGCAGGTCGCCCTCGGTGACCAGCGCATGATCGTCAACAACGAGCCGGTCCATCCGGTATTCGAGGTGATTCGCCTTGCTCGCCACAAATGCCGCGTAGTACTCGCGGACGCCGTCGTGGCCCTTCGGTCCGGTGTCGCCGCTGGCGCCCCAGAAGTGATACGCGGCGTCCTTGCTGACCGTCGCCATCAGCCGGTCGAGATCGGGTTCCGCTTCGGCCTTCATGTGTTCCAGGACGATGCCGAGCACCTGCCGGTGCCGGGGGTTCGCGGTCGTCTCGAGCCGCTGTTCGAGCATCAGCCAGGTGCGGGTGGGGTCGATCATGGGCGTCCCTCCGGAAACGCGCGTCGTTGCGCGTGCTCGATCGTCGCTGGCGAGCCCCGGCGGGTCAGCCGACGCGCGTCGCCGGATCCGGCCGCTGCGGGCGACGGGCGTCGCCTACCCGACGTCGCCCAGCGTGCGATCCGAGGTCACCAACCGGCGCGCCAGCAGCGCGAACGTCGCTTGGAACCGGTCCATCGCGTCCTCGAGCCGCCAGC
Source organism: Amycolatopsis sp. CFH S0740 (assembly GCF_004522315.1). NCBI lineage: Bacteria > Bacillati > Actinomycetota > Actinomycetes > Pseudonocardiales > Pseudonocardiaceae > Amycolatopsis > Amycolatopsis sp. CFH S0740. The sequence goes on from NZ_SDLS01000057.1 coordinate 10,155, forward strand.
CGGTCGCCGCTTCGATCCGGTCCAGACGAGCCGCGACGGTGCTGTGGTGGAGGTTCAGTTCGGTCGCCGTCCGCCGGAGCGCGCCGAACACGCAGTACGACTCAAGCGCTTCGACGTCGAGCGCGCCGCCGGGGGTGCGGGCGTGGGCTTCGAGGGCCGCGACGCCAGGGGTCACCGCGAGCCGGGACGGCGGCAGTTCCGCAAGCAGGACAAGGACTCCGAGGGGTCCATACGGCACGGCGCGGCGACCGAACACAGTGGACGATGCGAAGCGCAGCGCGGTGCGGGCTTGCTGCCACGACACGGGTGCGTCGGCCGCCGCTGCTGGTTCGCCGAGGCCGATCCAGACGTCCATGGCTCGGTCCAGCCCGGTCGAGGCGGGATGGAGGGTGGCGAGGTCGTCGTGCAGGTGCCCGGCCAGTTCGCGCGGGGCTGGACCGCCTTGGGTCAGTGCGAGGGTCAGGCGGCCTAGGCGGTGGTGTTGCAGCCGTCCGGCACCGGCGCGGGCGAGCGCGTCCAGGCCTTCCTCCGGAGCACCGGCGAGGACGAGCGCGACGACGGGCTGATCCAGGTCGTAGCCGAGCAAATGCAGTGCGCGCAAGCGATCCCGGCGTTGTTCGCGGTCCGAGACAGCGATCTCCAGCAGACCCGGTTCGCCGAGCCGGAGCGGTGAGGTGAGCCGGGTCGCGCGCAGGGCCCGGCGAAGCTGGTCGAGCAGGACGACGTCGAGCGGATGCGGCGCTGGCCGGTCGATCTGGACGTCGTCCAGTGACGGGCCGGAAACCGGCGAGCCCGCGCCGTCGAACCACACGGACTCGCCGTCGATCACGGCCCCGACCGGGCAGCCCGCGACGAGCGCTGCCGACCGGACCACCGCGTCAGGCGCGAGGCCGCTCAACGCGTCAAAATACGCGATCAGCCGCAGCACCGACGTGGTGTCGGCGGGCAGCGTCGACAGCCGCGGAACGTCGTCGTCCATCCGCCGATTGTCACTCGGCGAGTTCGGACGTCTCCAGCCACCGCGCTTCGACGTCGTCCTTCTCGGCCAGGACGGCCTTCAGGTCGGTGTTCAGCTCGATCAGCTTCTCTGGGTCGGTCGCCGCCTCCGCCAGCGCGGCGTGCAGCTTCTCTTCGCGCTTCGCGAGCTGGTCCAGCTTCCGCTCCAACCGGCCCAATTCCTTTTGCGCCGCACGGGTTTCCGCCGCACTGCGCTTGGCCTCGGTCTTCTCCGCCGGAGGTGCCTCGCGACGCGGCGCGGCCTCCTTCGCGCGGGCGCGGCGCTGCAGGTACTCCTCGATGCCGCCCGGCAGGTGGGTGACCTTGCCGTCGCCGAGAAGCGCGTACGTGGCGTCGCAGACGCGCTCGACCAGGTACCGGTCGTGCGAGACCACCACCATCGTGCCCGGCCAGCCGTCGAGCAGGTCTTCGAGCTGTTGCAGGGTGTCGATGTCCAGGTCGTTCGTCGGCTCGTCCAGCAGCAGCACGTTCGGCTCGGCCATCAGCAGCCGGCACAGCTGCAGCCGGCGGCGTTCGCCACCGGACAGGTCGCCGACCGGCGTCCACTGCCGAGCCGCCGGGAACCCGAGCTTCTCGCCGAGCTGCGACGCGGTCATCTCCTGCTTGCCGAACACGACGCGGCCGGAGATCTGCTCGATCGCTTGCAGCACGCGAAGATCGGCGGGCAGGTCGTCGAGTTCCTGGCGCAGGTGCGCGAGCGCGACCGTCTTGCCCTGCACCCGCCGTCCGGTCGGCGATTCGACGTCGCCGCCCAGCAGCTTCAGCAGCGTGGTCTTGCCGGAGCCGTTCACGCCGACGAGACCGATCCGGTCGCCAGGGCCGATCCGCCACGTGACGTGGTCGAGCAAGGTCCGGTCGCCGACCCGCAGCGACGCGTCTTCCAGCTCCAGCACCGTCTTGCCGAGCCGGCGTTTCGCGAACGCCATCAGCTCCACCGAATCGCGCGGCGGCGGCACGTCGGCGATCAGCGCCTCGGCGGCTTCGACGCGGTACCGCGGCTTCGAGGAACGCGCCTGCGGTCCGCGGCGCAGCCACGCCAATTCCTTGCGCGCCAGGTTCTGCCGCTTCTCCTCCGCGGTCGCGGCGAGGCGGGCGCGTTCGGCGCGCGCGAAAATCCAGTCGGCGTAACCGCCTTCGTACTGCTCGACCCGGCCGTTCGCGACCTCCCAGGTGAGGCTCGCGACGGTGTCGAGGAACCACCGGTCGTGCGTCACGACCACGACCGCGATCCGGCGGCCCAGCAGATGGTCGGCGAGCCAGCGCACGCCTTCGACGTCAAGGTGGTTGGTGGGCTCGTCGAGCACCACGAGATCCAGTTCGCCGGTCAGCGCGGCGGCCAGCGCGACGCGACGGCGTTCGCCGCCGGACAGGTTCGCGGTCGGGGTCTCGAGGCCGATCGCGGTGATGCCCAGACCGTCCACAATAGACCGGACGCGCGCGTCGGCGGCCCATTCGTGCTCGGCCCCGTAGCGCTGCAGCACCACGTCGCCGACCGTGCTGCCCGCGGGCAGTTCGGTGCGCTGGGTGACCACCGCCATCCGCAGGTCGCGCACCTGGCTCACCCGGCCGGAATCCGGCTCGCTCAGTCCGGAAAGGACTTCGAGCAGCGTCGTCTTGCCGCCGCCGTTGAGCCCGACGACGCCGATGCGCTGCCCCTCGGCGACGCCGAGCGAAACGTTGTCCAGCAACGGCTTCACGCCGTAGGACTTGCTCACCGATTCCAGGTTGACCAGGTTGGCCATCCGGATCCTTTCCACTGTGGACTGTTGATTCGAGCTTTCAGGCGTGCACGCGCGGCGGCGCGTTGCGCGGGGCGTCGTCGCCGCCGACCACCCGGGCCCCCGGCACCGGGCCGTGCGCGACCCGCACCGTCCGGCACACTCCCGCGCCGGACAGCTCAGCGGCCACCTCGACCGCGGTTTCCGCGTCGGAGCACAGGAACGCGCACGTCGGCCCGGAGCCGGACACGCATCCGGCGAGCGCGCCCGCGTTCACCCCGGCGCGCAGCGTGCGGCGCAGGCCGGGCCGCAGCGACACCGCGGCCGCCTGCAAGTCGTTGCCGAGCAACAGGGCGAGTTGGCGAGGATCACCCGACGCGAGCGCCTCCACGACCGGCGTGTGCGACCCGATCCGCGGCGGTTTGCCGTCGGCGCGCAGCCGGTCGAGTTCGCCGAACACCTTGGGCGTGGACAGGCCTTCCTCGTCGAAGGCGAGCACCCAATGGAACGTGTGGCGCGCGAGCACCGGAACGAGCTGCTCGCCGCGGCCGGTGCCGAGCGCAGTGCCGCCGTACAGCGCGAAGGGCACGTCGCTGCCCAGCCGGCCGGCGATGGTGGCCAGCTCGTCGCGGGTGATGTCGAGCTTCCAGAGCGACGAGAGCCCGACCAGCGCCGCCGCCGCGTCCGCGCTCCCGCCCGCCATGCCGCCGGCGACCGGAATGCCCTTGCGCAGCACGATTCGCACCTTCGGCTCATCCGCGTCCGGCCGTCCGGCGTAGGAGGCCAGTTCGCGTGCCGCGCGCCAGGCGAGGTTGGCGCCGTCGGTGGGCACGGTGCGCTCCCCCTCGCCGTACACCTCGAGCCCTGGCTCGTCGGTGGCGGCGACGGTCACCTCGTCGGTGAGCGAAAGCGCCTGGAAGACGGTGACCAGCTCGTGGAACCCGTCCGCCCGCAGGTCGCCGACGGCCAGGTGCAGGTTGACCTTGGCCGGGACCCGGACGGTGACTGGTGGTGGTACGACGGCGAGCACCCGTCCAGCCTACGTGGCTGGCGCTGACCAGGTGTCGCCAGGAGAAAACGTCGGCACGGAAGTTCCCCCAACCGTCGCTCCGGAGTGGCCATCCGGACTAATTTGGAACTACTTTGGAACTATGCGCGCGCCGGAGGTCAACCTGTCCGAGTTGTCCCTGCACCCGCGCCGGGTCGTCGACCGGCTCGAAGGTTCGCCGACCCGTTCGGTCCGGATTCGCCGACGGGAGAAGGACAAACCCGATCTGCTGCTCGTGACCGCCGAGCGCGCCGAACAGGCGGCGGCCGGGTTTTCGGCGACCGTCACGATCCTCGCGGAGCTGGTGCGCCGCAGCGCCGAGACCGCCGCGCTCGCCGCCGAGGCGCTGCCCGCCGCGTTCCCGTGGGCGCGGTACCTGTCCGCGGAAGAAGTACGGACATTCGTCGGCGAACTGGCCGAAACCCTGGAGCGAGCCGAATCCCTCGGCAACCCGGTGCCGTTCGCCGCCCTCGTGGCGAAGTGGAAACAGACCGCCGAGGCGCACGCGGATCCGGAGCTGGCGGAGATCCTGCGCCGGAACGACCACAATGGACAGACTTCAGGACACTTGTCCTGAAACTTTGACCCGGCGACCTGATTTCTCGGGCGACGCGTCCCGCCAACGCGGCGAGGGCCGCCCCAATCAAATGGGACGACCCTCGGAAAACCGCTCAGTTCAAGGGAAATCAGGCGGCGACGACGCTCTGCGGACCGCGAGCCGGCTGGCTCACGTGCGCACCCCGGTCGGAGATCCAGGACAGCGCGGCGTCGGCCCGCTCGCCGCGGACGCCGAGGCGGAACCGGGCGATCGGGGTGTCCCCGATGCGGGTGAGGCCGCCGCCGATGGTGGCGAGCTCCACGTCGAACCGGCTGGCCGCCTCGGGCAGCAGGGCGCCCACCGAAGCGAAACCGATCAGCACGACGTCGACCGCGCGGTCGTACTTCGCGGACTGGGCGCGCGAGGTCTCGACCGACGGCAGCACCGCCTGCGCGGTCCAGCTGTCCGGCGTCGAGATGAGGTCGAGCACCGTGCCGCGCTCGACGATCGCGCCGTTGTCGAGCACCGCGACGTCGTCGCAGACCCGGCGGACGACGTCCGCGTCCGGCGTGGTGACGACGACCGTCACGCCCAGCTCGGCCCGCGCGCGGTCGAGCACGGCGAGCACCGCGCCCGCGTCCTCGGCCGCGACCCCGGCGGTCGGGTCGTCGGCGAGCAGCACGGCCGGTCCGGCGGCGAGCGCCCTGGCGACCGCGACCCGGCGGAGCTGGCCGTCGGTGAGTTCTTCCGGCTTCTGCCCGGCGCGGGCGGTGAGGCCGACGAGGTCGAGCAGCGAGCCGACCCGGCTGCGCCGCTGCGGGCCGTCGACGCCGAGCTGCTCCAGCGGGCTGGCGATGTTGCCCGCGATGGTGCGCTCGGCGATCAGCTCCGGCTTGGTCCCGACGACACCCAGCTGGCGGCGGATCTCCCGCAGCCGCTTGCCGTCGAGCGTCGCGGTGTTGAGGCCGTCGAGCCGCACGACGCCGCGGTCGGGGCGCTCCTGCAGCGCGATGCAACGGGCGAGGGTCGACTTGCCGGAACCGGACGGACCCACGACCCCGAACAGCGAACCGGCTTGCACGTCGACACTCACGTCGCGCAGCGCGGCGACCCGATTTCCGTGGAAGGGAAAGGACTTGGACACGTTTTCGACAGTGATCACGAAAGGGCTCCAGGCAAACGAGGCGCGGCGCCGATTCCGGGCGCGCCAGGCGTCATCGAATTACCGTCCACTGTGGACGGCGCAAGAAACTGCGGAAAAAACGATCAGGCGATGACCATGGAGCGTTGACACGCACATACCGAGCGGCGACCTTCGTCGACTACGCGCCGGCGGGTCAGCAGGAGCGGGCGGGTGACCCTCTTCATCGAAAACAGCCTCCATCGGTCCTGGCGGTAGCACCTGCCCTGCGGAGGGTGGTTGCTGCGACTTCGGCGAGCCAGGTCTCTCAGTCGCTCGGGATGGACGCTTTCGAGTAAAGCCGATCCCATTGGCTGAACGCAAGCGCGTTGGTGCAGATCACACGTCTGGTGGTGCCCGCATACCGGAACACCGCGTCCAAAAACCGGAAGCCCGGAACCTCGGCCGCCGAACAGTGCCTCGACCTGCGAAACGCTCGTCACGGGCGCCGGCGGCGAACGGGTTCGTTCCACTGTGGACGATCAAGGATCTTTGTGGAACAAGAGTTTTCCCGTTGTCAAGGGGCGATGATTCGCGGGCCTCGACGCGCGGTGCACCGGGGTCTCGACCGAGCCGAGATAGGTCAGCGAAGCGAAGCACCTCGGGCCAGCACCGCTGAACAATCCCGGGCGTGGAGCAGTCCGACTCCCCCGAATGCCGAGCTGCTCGTCACAGGCGGACGGCTGTTTCAGCCGTGCTCGCGTGATCACCAAGCGTAGCCAGACAGCAGGGGATGACCCACAATCAGCGACGACACAAGATCATCGGAGAACGCAGCGAAACCAGGGAATACCTGCTCCGACGCCGCCGTTGGAAGTCGCAAGGCGAGCCCCCTGGGGGAGGTGGGTCACATTCCGGCAGCCGCGATCCGCGCGAAAGCGTGCACGTCCAACTGCTCCCCGCGCGTCTTCGGGTCGATTCCCGCCTCAGCGAGCAACTCGCCAGCCCGCTCGGCGGAACCAGCCCACCCGGCCAGCGCGGCCCGCAATGTCTTGCGCCGCTGGGAGAACGCCGCGTCGACCACCGCGAACAGCCGGGCCCGATCCACTCCGGAAACCGGGTCGGTCCGGGTGAACGAGACCAGAGCGGAATCGACGTTCGGCACCGGCCAGAACACCGCGCGCGGCACGGCGGCCACCTTGCGCGCGGGCCCGTACCAAGCGAGCTTCACGCTCGGCACGCCGTAAGTGCGGCTGCCCGGCCCGGCCGCCATCCGGTCGGCGACCTCGGTCTGGACCATGACGAGCCCGCTGCGCAGCGACGGCAGCTCGGCCAGCAGGTGCAGCACCACCGGCACCGCGACGTTGTACGGCAGGTTCGCGACGATTGACACCGGTTCAGCGGGCAGATCAGCCGCCCGCACCCGCAGCGCGTCGGCGCCGACGACGGTCAGCCGGTCCGCGGCCTCAGGCGCGCGCTCGGCGACTGTGCGCGGCAGGCGGGCGGCCAGCACCGGATCGATCTCCACAGCGACGACCTGAGCGCCCGCGGCCAGCAGGCCCAGCGTCAGCGAGCCGAGACCGGGCCCGACCTCCAGGACGACGTCCCCCGGCTGCACGCCGCCGAGTTCGACGATGCGGCGGACCGTGTTGGGGTCGTGCACGAAGTTCTGCCCGAGTTTCTTCGTGGGCCGGACGTCGAGTTCGTCGGCCAGCCCGCGGATTTCGGCAGGCCCCAGCAGTTCCACCACCGGACGAGCCTACCCAGCGGCGGCGCGGCGGACGAAAACAGGCGGCCGGGAGCGCGAGGCTCCCGGCCGCCTGCCGGAAAATCAGAGCGTGGCTCAGGCCTTGTAGCCGCAGCCCCAGGCGCTGTAGCCGCCGCGGGCGTCGCGCACCTTCTCGGCGATCGCGATCTGCTGCTCGCGGGTCGCCTTGTCGGCAGTGGGGGCGTACTGCTGGCCGCCGTAGGCGTTCCAGGTCTGCCGGTCGAACTGCAGGCCGCCGTAGTAGCCGTTGCCGGTGTTGATCGACCAGTTGCCGCCCGACTCGCACTGCGCGATGCGGTCCCACGCGCCGGTGTCGCCGATGGCCGGGGCCGGCGGCTTCTTGGTGCCGACCTTGATGATCTTGGCCTTGGCCTCGACGAGGACCTTCTCCGAGACGTGCTCGCGCGCGATCTCTTCGCCGTTTTTCTTCGTGACTTTGTAGGTCACCAGCTTCTTGCCCGGCGTGCCCGGGTCCTCGACGCTCTGCTGGCCCTGCAGCTGCGTCGGGTCGTCGACCTTCTGCACCTCGGGGTCGATGGTCTCTTCCTGGTTGACCATCGACACGCCCATGCGGCTGACGTGGACCTCGGCGCCGTTCTTCAGGCTGACGTCGAGACCGCCCTCGATCGCGTCGTCCGGGCCGAGGTTCAGCTTCAGGTCGGAGGCGAGCTCCTTGGTGGTCACCGCGGTGGTGTCCACCTTGCGCGGCGCGTTGGTGCCGTCGAAAAGCGTGATGTGCTTGAGGGTCTTGACCTGGACGGTCGAGCCCTCCAGCGGCAGTTCGCCGGACGACGGCATCGACGTCCACGCGCCCTGGGAAAGCATGCTGCCCATGCCGAGCTGGTTCATGGCCTCGCCGAGCGTGGTCGCGCGGACCCAGGAGGGCCGGGACACGCCGTCCACGACGAGGTTCAGCTGACGGCCGCGCTCGAGCTTGATGACGCCGCCGTCGCCGACCGCCGCCTGCGGCGAGGGCGAAAGCGCGTCGTGCTCGCCGACCGAGAGGCCCGCGTCCTTGAGCACGTCGCCGACGGTGCCGCCGAAGCTGTGCACGGTCTGCTGGTGGCCGTCGACGTCGACGGTGATGCTCTTGTTCATCGCGAGCGCCGCCGCGCCGCCACCGCCGACGGTGACCAGCAGCGAAAGCACGGCACCCTTGAGGAAGCGGCGCTTCCAGGTCTTGGTCGCCTCGCGCAGCCCTTCCTCGACCGCGGCCTTCTTGGCCTGCGGGGAGGCGGTGCGGTCCTGCTCGACCTCGTCCGGGAGGACGAGCGGCGGAAGCATCGTGGTTTCCGCGTTGATGAGGCGGATCAGCTCGTCGACGTCGACGTCGATTTCCGACATCAGCAGGTCGGCGTCCGGGCCGAGCGCGGCGAGCACGTCCTGCTCGGTCACGCGGAGCTCGTCGGAGAAGTCAAGCTGCCCGTAGGCGGTGTCCTCGAGCTCGCGGTCGAGCACGGCCACCGAGGACTCGGAAGAGGAGAAATACGCCGAACCCGCGTCAAGACGCGAGTCATCCTGCCGACTACCAGTCACCGGGTCGTTCCCTTTCCCAAGACATCGCGCGTCGTTCGCGCGTCGTCCTTCGTTCGCGACGCACCCTCGGGCGCGCCTCTCAAGTCCGACACCCCCAGCCAGCGCCATCGTCACGGTCCCAGGTCGTACCAACCCCGGTTCCGCTTCCCCGACGTGCACTGACGTGACTGGTGGGCGTATCAGCCGGCATCCGCTGCGCGGTACCGACCGGCACGATCACGGGACAGTAACGGGTGTCGGCAGGTTGCGCAAACACCCCCCGGAGTGTCGTGACTTGCGTCACTCATCAGGTGGACGAATGCGCGGTCTCGAATGTCGCAATCCGTGCAACCCGTTGTGACACTACGGAATCACGCAGGCAGCCGGTATGCGCGTTCGGCAGTGGTCCGGACCGCTTCGGCCACCTCGTGGACCGCTTCGCCGCGCAACTGAGCGAGGAAGCGAACGGTGTAGGCGGTGCAATACGGCTCGTTCGGCCGCCCACGGTAGGGATGAGGCGTCAGAAACGGCGCGTCAGTCTCCGCGAGGAACTGCCCACGCGGCACAAGACGCGCGGCCTCGTGCAGCCCGCGCGCGTTCTTAAAGGTGACCGTGCCCGCGAAGGACAGGATGTAGCCCTTGTCGACACAGCGGCGCGCGATGTGCTCGTCGCCGGAGAAGCAGTGGAAAACGACCGTCTCGGGCGCACCTTCCTCGTCGAGGATGCGAAGCACGTCCTCGTGCGCGTCGCGGTCGTGGATCATCAGCGCCTTGCCAAGCCGCTTCGCAAGGTCGATGTGCCAGCGAAACGCAGCCTGCTGCGCATCGTGCGGCGAGTAGTCCCAGTAGTAATCAAGCCCCGTCTCACCGACCGCGACGACCCTTTCCCCGCGCGCCAGACGCTCCACTTCGGACTGTTCATCAGGCCCGAATTCCTTGGTACGCGTAGGATGAATAGCCACCGCAGCGAAGACCCGCGAGTCCCAGGTGGACGCTTCGGAAGCCCAGCGAGCAGCCGCGAGATCATCCGCGACAGTGACAACACGCGCAACGCCAGCCCGCTCGGCACGGTCGACCATCGCGGCGACATCAGCCGCAGTCTCGGCCCCGCACGCGTCGAGATGAGTGTGCGCGTCAACCACCGTCACCGGCAGCCGATCAGGAATCGGGGGAAGTTCGCGCTTCTCGTCACCCATGCTTCCAAGCTACTGCGCCCCCGCGCCTTGAATGCCGTGAGGGGAACCCTCACGTACCCAGATTCCCCCAGGGTTCCCCTCACGACCCTCGACGGCCGTGAGGGACCCCTTCACGGACTTGGATTCCCTCGATGAGCCCTTCACGGACTCGCCCCGCCCGCCACCTCAGTCTTGGGCCGGGTTGCCCGCCCCAATGATGCTCCTATGGTTTGTCTAGGGTGAGTTGGGTGATTGCGGCGAGGTCGGCTGTGAGGTGTGGGTAGATTTCGCGGGCGACGTAGCGTTTGAGCATGCGGATGACGTGTTTGCCGTTGCTGCGGTTGGGTGTGCGGTGTGTGGCGACGTAGTCGCGGGTGGGTGGGTGGCTTTTCATGCGGGTGAGGACGATGCGGTAGAGGGCGGCGTTGGCGTGGCGGTCGCCGCCGCGGTTGAGGCGGTGGCGGTCGGTGAGGCCTGAGCTGGCTTGTTGGGGTGCGGTGCCGGCGAGCATGGCGAAGGCGGGTTCGCTGCGGAGCCGGTCGGGGTTGTCGCCGGCGGTGACCAGGAGCTGGCCGGTGGTGTCGGGGCCGAGGCCGTGGCGGGCGAGGGTGCGGGGCGCGATGAGGGCGGTCAGTGCGGCGAGCTGGGTGTCGAGCGCGGCGAGGGCCTGGTTGTGGCGGTGGATCGCGGCGGCCAGTGCGTGCAGGGCGATGCGGGTGCCCAGGGCGGAGTCGAGCAGGGCGCGGGCGAGGTCGGCGCCGGTGGCGGCGGGGGCGGTCTCGAGGTCCTGGCAGGCCGGCAGCAGCGCGGCCGGGGCGAGGTCCTGCAGGCGTTCGCGCAGGTCGTCGGGTGCGGTGACGAGGGTGGCGCGCAGGGTGTTCCAGAGCGCGGTGCGGGCTTTGACCAGGGTGTCGCGGGTGTTGCGCAGCACGCGGACCGATTCGATCGGCCCGGTGCGTACTTTCGGGGCGGCGGTGGCGTCGCCGGACTGCACCGCGGCGGCGGCGTTGAGGGCGTCGAGGGGGTCGGTTTTGCCTTTCTGGCGGCGTTTCTGCGGCTCTGTCATGATTTCCGTGTAAGCCACGGATGATT